>NZ_JBVJKN010000005.1:277206-402335 GCF_055585225.1 Streptomyces sp. NPDC053673
GACTCATGAGGCGTCCCTCACCGTAGCCGGAGGTTGACAGGCCGAAGCGCTCAACGCCCGTGTGAGCCTCTTGGAGCCCCTTCCCGGATATGGGGAGTCGGTCGGCGCCCGTTCAGGGCGGCACATGCGGACTCAGGTACCGGCAAACCCCCATTCGTGTCGGCGGTACCGGTAGACTGGTGGACAATCCCGCTCGATGCGCGGGACGTCGATTAATGCCGAACGACGCAGCCGCTTCCGTTTGCCCGGAGAACGGCTTGTGCTGTGCCAGAAAGGGCGCTTCGTGGCCGATTCCGGCAACCCCAACGAGAACATTCCTTCCACTGCTGCCGACGGGACCGGCGAGGCCACCTCGTCGTACGACGCCAGCGCGATCACCGTCCTCGAGGGTTTGGACGCGGTCCGCAAGCGGCCTGGCATGTACATCGGCTCGACCGGTGAGCGTGGACTCCACCACCTCGTCTACGAGGTCGTCGACAACTCGGTCGACGAGGCCCTGGCCGGTCATGCGGACACGATCGACGTCACGATCCTCGCCGACGGCGGCGTACGCGTGGTCGACAACGGCCGAGGCATCCCCGTGGACATCCACCCGGTGGAGAAGAAGCCGGCCGTCGAGGTCGTCCTCACCGTGCTGCACGCCGGCGGCAAGTTCGGCGGCGGCGGCTACGCCGTCTCCGGCGGTCTGCACGGCGTCGGCGTATCCGTCGTGAACGCGCTGTCGAGCAAGGTCTCCGTCGACATCAAGCGTGACGGCTTCCGCTGGACGCAGGACTACAAGCTGGGCGTGCCCACCGCGCCGCTGGCCAAGCACGAGTCCGTCGGGGACTCCGGCACGACGGTCACCTTCTGGGCCGACCCGGACGTCTTCGAGACCACCGAGTACTCCTTCGAGACGCTCTCGCGCCGCTTCCAGGAGATGGCCTTCCTCAACAAGGGCCTGACGCTGACGCTGACCGACGAGCGCGAGTCCGCGAAGGCGACGGTCGGCGCCGACGACCCCGACGCCGAGGCGGCGGAGGAGCCGCAGGCCCGTACGGTCAAGTACCACTACGAGGGCGGCATCGTCGACTTCGTGAAGTACCTGAACTCCCGCAAGGGCGAGCTGATCCACCCCACGGTCATCGACATCAATGCCGAGGACAAGGAGAGGCTGCTCTCGCTCGAGGTCGCGATGCAGTGGAACTCGCAGTACAGCGAGGGCGTGTACTCGTTCGCGAACACGATCCACACGCACGAGGGCGGTACCCACGAGGAGGGCTTCCGCGCCGCGCTGACGGGTCTCGTCAACCGGTACGCGCGCGACAAGAAGCTGCTGCGCGAGAAGGACGACAACCTCACGGGTGAGGACATCCGCGAGGGTCTGACCGCGATCATCTCGGTCAAGCTGGGCGAGCCGCAGTTCGAGGGCCAGACGAAGACCAAGCTGGGCAACACGGAGGCGAAGACCTTCGTCCAGAAGGTCGTCAACGAGCACCTCACCGACTGGTTCGACCGCAACCCCAACGAGGCCTCGGACATCATCCGCAAGGCCATCCAGGCCGCCACGGCGCGCGTCGCCGCCCGCAAGGCCCGCGATCTGACCCGTCGCAAGGGCCTGCTGGAGAGCGCCTCGCTGCCCGGCAAGCTGTCCGACTGCCAGTCGAACGACCCCACCAAGTGCGAGATCTTCATCGTCGAGGGTGACTCCGCCGGCGGCTCGGCCAAGTCCGGCCGCAACCCGATGTACCAGGCCATCCTGCCGATCCGAGGCAAGATCCTGAACGTCGAGAAGGCCCGGATCGACAAGATCCTGCAGAACACCGAGGTCCAGGCGCTGATCTCGGCCTTCGGTACCGGAGTCCACGAGGACTTCGACATCGAGAAGCTCCGCTACCACAAGATCATTCTCATGGCGGACGCCGACGTCGACGGCCAGCACATCAACACGCTGCTGCTGACGTTCCTCTTCCGCTTCATGCGGCCCCTGGTCGAGGCCGGGCACGTGTTCCTGTCCCGCCCGCCGCTGTACAAGATCAAGTGGGGCCGGGACGACTTCGAGTACGCGTACTCGGACCGTGAGCGCGACGCACTGGTCGAGCTGGGCAAGCAGAACGGCAAGCGGATCAAGGAAGACTCGATCCAGCGCTTCAAGGGCCTCGGCGAGATGAACGCCGAGGAGCTGCGGGTCACCACGATGGACGTCGAGCACCGCGTCCTCGGCCAGGTCACCCTGGACGACGCCGCGCAGGCCGACGACCTGTTCTCGGTGCTGATGGGCGAGGACGTCGAGGCGCGGCGCTCGTTCATCCAGCGCAACGCCAAGGACGTCCGCTTCCTCGACATCTGAGTCGGTCTCAGCTGACCGCACGAAAGGACTGAAGACCAGCAATGGCCGACGAGAACACTCCCGCGACTCCCGCCGCCACGGAAACCGAAGAGGAGGAGCAGCAGCTGCGGATCGAGCCCGTCGGGCTCGAGACCGAGATGCAGCGCTCGTACCTCGACTACGCGATGTCCGTCATCGTGTCCCGCGCGCTGCCCGACGTGAGGGACGGCCTCAAGCCCGTCCACCGCCGTGTGCTGTACGCGATGTACGACGGCGGCTACCGGCCCGAGAAGGGCTTCTACAAGTGCGCCCGTGTCGTCGGCGACGTCATGGGTACGTACCACCCGCACGGCGACTCCTCCATCTACGACGCGCTCGTCCGTCTCGCCCAGCCGTGGTCGATGCGGATGCCGCTCGTCGACTCCAACGGCAACTTCGGTTCCCCGGGCAACGACCCGGCCGCCGCCATGCGGTACACCGAGTGCAAGATGATGCCGCTGTCCATGGAGATGCTCCGGGACATCGACGAGGAGACCGTCGACTTCCAGGACAACTACGACGGCCGCAACCAGGAGCCGACGGTCCTGCCGGCCCGCTTCCCGAACCTGCTGGTCAACGGCTCGGCGGGCATCGCGGTCGGTATGGCCACCAACATCCCGCCGCACAACCTGCGCGAGGTCGCGGCCGGTGCCCAGTGGGCGCTGGAGCACCCGGAGGCCACCCACGAGGAGCTCCTCGACGCGCTGATCGAGCGGATCAAGGGCCCGGACTTCCCGACCGGCGCGCTGGTCGTGGGCCGCAAGGGCATCGAGGAGGCGTACCGCACCGGCCGCGGCTCCATCACGATGCGCGCGGTCGTCGAGGTCGAGGAGATCCAGAACCGCCAGTGCCTGGTGGTCACGGAGCTTCCGTACCAGACCAACCCGGACAACCTCGCGCAGAAGATCGCCGACCTGGTGAAGGACGGCAAGATCGGCGGCATCGCCGACGTCCGCGACGAGACCTCGTCCCGTACCGGTCAGCGCCTGGTCATCGTGCTCAAGCGCGACGCCGTCGCCAAGGTCGTCCTCAACAACCTCTACAAGCACACTGACCTGCAGACGAACTTCGGCGCCAACATGCTGGCGCTCGTCGACGGTGTGCCGCGCACGCTGTCCCTCGACGCGTTCATCCGCCACTGGGTGACGCACCAGATCGAGGTCATCGTCCGGCGGACGAAGTTCCGGCTGCGCAAGGCCGAGGAGCGCGCCCACATCCTGCGCGGTCTGCTCAAGGCGCTCGATGCGATCGACGAGGTCATCGCGCTGATCCGGCGCAGTGACACGGTCGAGGTCGCGCGCGAGGGCCTGATGGGCCTGCTGCAGATCGACGAGATCCAGGCGAACGCGATCCTGGAGATGCAGCTGCGCCGGCTGGCCGCCCTGGAGCGGCAGAAGATCGTGCAGGAGCACGACGAGCTGCAGGCGAAGATCAACGAGTACAACCAGATCCTCGCCTCGCCCGAGAAGCAGCGCGCGATCGTCAGCGAGGAGCTGGCCGTCCTCGTCGAGAAGTTCGGCGACGACCGGCGCTCCAAGCTGATCCCCTTCGACGGTGACATGTCCATCGAGGACCTGATCGCCGAGGAGGACATCGTCGTCACCATCACGCGTGGCGGCTACATCAAGCGCACCAAGACCGAGGACTACCGCTCGCAGAAGCGCGGCGGCAAGGGCGTGCGCGGCACGAAGCTGAAGCAGGACGACATCGTCGACCACTTCTTCGTCTCGACCACGCACAACTGGCTGCTGTTCTTCACGAACAAGGGTCGGGTCTACCGGGCGAAGGCGTACGAGCTGCCGGACGCCGGCCGGGACGCCCGCGGCCAGCACGTCGCCAACCTGCTGGCCTTCCAGCCGGACGAGCAGATCGCCGAGATCCTCGCGATCCGCGACTACGAAGCGGTGCCGTACCTGGTCCTCGCGACCAAGGCCGGCCTGGTGAAGAAGACCCCGCTGAAGGACTACGACTCGCCCCGCTCCGGCGGCGTCATCGCGATCAACCTCCGGGAGACGGACGACGGCAGCGACGACGAGCTGATCGGCGCGGAGCTGGTGTCGGCCGAGGACGATCTGCTGCTCATCAGCAAGAAGGCGCAGTCGATCCGGTTCACCGCCACGGACGAAGCCCTCCGCCCGATGGGTCGTGCGACCTCGGGCGTCAAGGGAATGAGCTTCCGCGAGGGCGACGAGCTGCTCTCGATGAATGTGGTGCGGCCCGGTACTTTCGTGTTCACTGCCACGGACGGCGGGTACGCGAAGCGGACCGCTGTCGACGAGTACCGCGTCCAGGGCCGTGGCGGCCTCGGTATCAAGGCCGCCAAGATCGTGGAGGACCGTGGTTCGCTCGTCGGCGCGCTGGTGGTCGAGGAGACCGATGAGATCCTCGCCATCACGCTGTCCGGCGGCGTGATTCGTACGCGAGTCAACGAAGTCAGGGAGACCGGCCGTGACACCATGGGCGTCCAACTGATCAACCTGGGCAAGCGTGATGCCGTGGTCGGTATCGCGCGTAACGCCGAGGCCGGTCGCGAGGCCGAGGAGGTCGACGGAACCGAGGGCGCCGAGGATGGTGTCGTGGCGGGGACCTCCGAAACGGCTGAGGTTGTCGAGGGCACGGAGCCCTCGGCTGGGGAGCACAAGGAGTAAAGCGTGAGTGGAGCCACGGGCGCCGGATCGGCCGCTGCTGAATCTGCTGCCGGAGCGAACGGTGCCCGTGGTTCCGCCACGGACTCCCAGGGGGTTACGGTGACCGACACCCGGGGGCCGCAGCCCCCCTTCGAAACCTATGGCGGGGAGCAGCAGGTGCAGCAGGGAACGCAGCCGTACCACCCGCCCCAGGCGTACCCCACGCCCCAGGGTGGGACGCAGGGCGGCCAGCAGCAGCCGGGACAGCCCGGACAGCAGGCGCCCGCCGGGGTGCCTGCGGGGGCGACCACTGCCGTCCGCCGGCCGCGCACCGGGGCGAGCACACAGCCTCGGACGCGCAAGGCGCGGCTGCGGGTGGCCAAGGCCGACCCGTGGTCGGTGATGAAGGTCAGCTTCCTGCTCTCCATCGCCCTGGGCATCTGCACGATCGTCGCGGCCGCGGTGCTGTGGATGGTCATGGACGCCATGGGCGTCTTCTCCACGGTCGGCGGGACGATCAGCGAGGCGACGGGCTCGAACGAGAGCAATGGCTTCGATCTGCAGTCGTTCCTCTCGCTGCCGCGCGTGCTCATCTTCACGTCGGTGATCGCGGTCATCGATGTGGTGCTCGCCACGGCGCTGGCGACGCTGGGGGCCTTCATCTACAACCTCTCCGCCGGGTTCGTGGGCGGAGTCGAGCTGACACTGGCCGAGGACGAATAGTCGGCAGGTCCGGGGGGCAGACAACCGATTTTGGGACTGCCCCCCACGTGCGCTAACCTTCAGGGGTCAGCGCGCAGCGCGGAGGGGCTATAGCTCAGTTGGTTAGAGCGCATCCCTGATAAGGATGAGGCCACAGGTTCAAATCCTGTTAGCCCCACAGTGACGATCGGCCCGGACGGAGACTCTCCGTCCGGGCCGATCTGTGTTTCGGGTACCGAAGTTGGGTCGTCCCGGAGGCGGGAGCCGGCCCGGACGCAGGTCACCGATCGGTATCGGTCGGTGTGTATAGTCGGGCGCCAGAAGTCCCCTACGTCAAGGAAAGACGAGGTCGCGCGGTGAAGAAGCTTCTCCTGGTCGCACTGGCCGCCATCGGCGGGCTCCTCGTGTACCGCCAGATCCAGGCGGATCGCGCCGAGCAGGATCTGTGGACGGAGGCGACCGACTCCGTGCCCGCAGGTTCGGGTGTGTGAGACGCAGACAAAGTCCGAGTGACAGAGCCCCGGCCGCTGAGCGGCCGGGGCTCTGCGCTGTCCTGGGCCCGCGGCCCGTGTCGCGGCGCCGAGGCGCTGTTTCTGGACCGTGACACCGAAGCCCTTGAGTTCGCTTAAGCAAATGAATAGCTTGCATGGGCAAAGCTGAAGACTCGGGTGAGGGGGAACCGGTGAACGTACGACTTCATCGCCGTGCGAGGACGGCTGTCACCGTCGGCGGGGTGTTGCTCGCGCTGGCCGCGGCTCCGCTGCCGGCAGCGGAGGGTGCGGAGCCGGCCGGCGGGCCGGCGGCCGCACCGCGGGTGGAGGGTGGGAGCAGCCTGGTGATGGTGCTCGACTCCTCGGGCTCGATGGCCGACGACGACGGTACCGGACGCACCCGCATGGAGGCCGCCCGCGAGGCCATCGGCACCGTCGTGGCGGCGCTCCCCGACGGCCATCCCACAGGCCTGCGGGTCTACGGCGCGGACCGCCCCAAGGGCTGCACCGACACCCGGCTTGCACGGCCCGTACGCCCGCTCGACCGGGCGGCTCTGAAGCAGGCCGTGGCCTCGGTACAGCCCAAGGGCGACACTCCCATCGGGCTGTCGCTCCAGAAGGCCGCCCAGGACCTGCCGAAGCCCCCGGACGGTGCGATCGGCACCCGCACGATCCTGCTGATCTCCGACGGGGAGGACACCTGCGGTACGCCGCAGCCCTGCGAGGTCGCCGAGCAGCTCGCCGAGGACGGCATCGGAATGCGCATCGACACCGTCGGCTTCCAGGTCCGTGGCAAGGCCCGCGAGCAGCTGGAATGCATCGCGAAGGCCGGAAACGGCCGCTACTACGACGCACCGGACGCCGAGGCGCTGGCACGCCAGCTGCAGCGCTCCGCGCAGCTGTCCGCGGACGGGTACCGCTTCCGGGGCAGGCCCGTGGAGGGTGCGCCGGAGCGGAGCGCGGCGCCCGCGCTCGTACCGGGTCAGTACCTCGACAGCATCGGACCGGGGGAGAAACGGCACTACGCCGTCGACCTCGATGCCGTCTCCACTGTGAACTTCTCCGCGACGGCGGTGCCGCAGCCCGGGGCAGCGGTCGACACCTTCGACGCACTGCGCACCAGGATCGCGTACGGCACCGACAATTCCGGCGGCTCCTGTGAGACGAGCACCGAGCGCTTCCTCCAGAAGGAGGGCGCGACCCCGCTGACCTCGGCCGTCGCCCGTGTACCGAGCGAGAAGGGGTTCAAGAGCTGCGACACGGCGGGCCGCTACTGGCTCGTCGTCGAGCGGGAGAGCAAGCAGGGCTCGGACGCCGCGCGCTGGCCGCTGGAGCTGACGTACGGGGTCGAGCAGCCGCTCGCGCAAGGAATCACCCCCGCCGAGTCCCAGCCTGAGTACGGCAAGGGCGGCAAGGAGGCGACCCTGCCGCTGGGCGACCCGAAGGACGTGACGGGCGGCACCGGGTTCAACGACGCCGAGGAGCTCGGCCAGGGCGTGTGGCGGGACCGGGTGCTGCCGGCCCAGACCGTCTGGTACAAGGTGCCGATCGGCTGGGGACAGCAGCTGCGGTACGACGTGGAGTTCGCCAACGAGCCGACGCTGAAGGACGGTCCCTCCCAGTGGTCGTACGGCGGCACCGAGGTGTACACGCCCGCGCGGGCACCGGTCGGCGGCGGCACCGGCGAGTTCAGCCCCGAGACCGTCTACAACGGCCGTCCGGCGGCAGTGCGGATGGGCACCGTTCCCGTTTCCTGGACCAACCGCCACGAGACGCATCCCAATGTCATTCCGGTGCACGACAAGGGCCACTTCTACATCGCCGTGACGCTCGGCGCGAAGGCCGCCGAGATCGCGGAGAACCCGCAGATCGGTGTGGTGCTGCGGGTGGCGGTCCTCGGCGACGAGAAGGCCGGGCCGCAGCACGACGCCCCGGTCCTCGCGAAGAAGACGGACAACGAGGGTGATTCGGCCACGCGCGCAGACAGCGGCGGGACCGGCGGGGCAGGATGGACCGGCACTGCGACCGCCGCGGCGGCGGGCGGCGCGGCCGTACTGATCGCCGGGGTCGTGCTCGTGCTCGTACGGGCGCGACGCAGGGCGGCCATGGAGACGACAAGGGGAAGCGCGTAGATGAGTCAGCGCAGCAGGGGCCGGGTGACGCTGGCCGGGGTGGCGGCGGTGTGCGCGGTGGCGGCGCTGCCGGGCCAGCCGGCCCGGGCGGCCGACCAGCCCAATCCGTACGTCTTCGACGCCGACGCGCAGCCGGTCAAGGGCGAGCAGAGCACGGCGAACGCCAAGGCGCTGAAAGCCGGTACCACCTACCGTTCGTCCATCGGCCCCGACGGGAAGCTCAACTACCGCGTGGACCTGGACGCCGAGAAGAACGCGTATGTGTCGGTGGTCGCCGTCCCCAAGCTGGGGACGAAGTTCGACTACAGCGACGGCATCAAGGTGACCCTGCAGGACAGCGGGGGCAGCACCTGCAGCAGCAACGACGCCACGGTGGGAAGCGGCAAGTTCGCGCGGCCCCTCTCCGCCTATGCCTACCGCACCGTCGACAAGGACAGGTCGACCTGTCAGGAGGCCGGGGCGTACAACGTCCTGGTCGAGCGGACCAGCGCGGCGACCTCCACCCCTGAGGACTGGGAGCTGGAGATCCGGCACGAGACGGAGCCCGCCCTGAAGGAGCAGGGGCCGACGGCCGCGCCCAGCGAGTGGCCTTCCGCCTCTCCCGGGCTTCCCGCGGGAGGCCCGAAGGAGGCCAAGGGCGGTACGAGCTTCAACGACGCCGCCGAGATCTCCGAAGGCGAGTGGACCAGCCGGATGGAGGCGGGCCGCACGTACTTCTACCGGGTGCCCGTCGAGTGGGGGCAGCAGGTCTTCGCCACCGCCGGGATCGGCAGCGCGCAGGGCAAAGGCTTCGTCGTCGAGGCGCTGGCCATGCAGCTCTACAACCCGGTGCGGGGCTTCGTCACCGACGGTACGACGTCGTTCAACGGCACGCAGAACCAGGCCGCGCTGGCTCCGTTGCCCAAGGTGGCGTACGAGAACCGCTACGACAGCGCTGACAAGGTCAACGGTATGCGGGTCGCGGGCACGTACTACCTTGCGGTCAGCCTCAACCCCGAGCTCAACAAGCGGTTCGGCAAGGAGCCGTTCGGTGTGACGCTGCGGCTCAGTATCGAGGGCGAGGCGCAGGCCGCGCCGCCGTACGACGGGCCGCTCGGCGACTTCGGCATCTCCGAGGGCGAGAAGGCGGAGAAGAGCGACACGATGAAGCTCGTCGGCGCGGCCGGTGTCGGCGCGGGGACGGTGCTGGTGCTCGGGCTGGGGGCGTGGACGCTGATGGCGCGGCGCCGTGCGGCGCAGACGCCGGCGGCGGGGTCCTCGGACGCCTCGGCGACCGGGAACGCCCAGAAGCAGTACGGACCGCCCGCCGCCTGGTGAGCGGCACGGTCAGGCCTGGGTGAACGCCCAGATGCCGACCGCGAAACAGACCAGCGCCACGAGCAGCACCGGGATCGCCACCTTCGGGGGCGGTCCCGGCCGCTTTTGCCGGGCGGACACGGGCGCATGGGACACCGTGTGCGCCTGAGCGGGAACCTGATGGCTCTGAGCGGTGTACTGACGAGTGAGAGCTTGTTCGTACGGAACCGCGGACGTCTGGGCCTGGGAGAAGTCCTGCGCTGCGGAGTGGTGGGGGGAGGCCGCATGCGTGGGGACGGGCGCGGTGGGTTGTGCGGGGGGAGCGAACGGCAGGCCCGGCTGCGGCGGCGGTGTGGTCTGCGGAGGCGGCGGGGCGAGATGGAAGGAGCCGGTTTCGGAGACGGCGGGCATGGATGCCGGCTGACCGTGGCCGGGCTGCGGGCCCGTGTGCTGTCCGGCCTGACTGCCCGTCTGCAGACCGGCCTGCTGCCCGGTCTGCTGTCCGTGCCGGGGGTCGTGCTGATGTCCGTGCTGGGTGTACTGCCCCGGCTGTACGGGCGGGGCGTCGGAGGTCTGGGGGCGCTGGGTTTCCCCGGCAGTGGTGGCCGCGGCGGTGGCGGAGGGCGTGACCGGACCGGGTGCCGCGGGTCCCTCGGGGCCGAATCCGGCGGGAAGCGGCCCGATCTGGTCGAAGACCTCGACCGGTTCGTCGTCGACGCCGGGCTCGGGCAGCATCTCGACGGCCGTGGTGAGAGCCTTGCGCGCACCCGTGGCCGTGCGGAACCGGGCCTGTGGGTCGGGCTGGAGCAGGCCCGCGAGGACCTGCCACAGCGGCTCGGGAACGCCCTGCGGGGCGCCCGGGGTGCCGTGCGCCGCGAAGTACTCGATCAGGGCCCGGGAATCGGGCTTCTGGCCCTGGATCAGATAGAGCGCCACCAGCCCGACGGCGAAGAGGTCGGCCGGGAAGTCCGGTTCCACGCCCATCATCTGCTCGGGCGCGAAGTAACCGGGCGTCCCCACAACGTAGTTGGTCTCGGTCAGGCGCGGCTCTCCCTTGCGCATGGAGATGCCGAAGTCGGACAGCCGCAGATGCGGCCGTCCGGTTCCGGTGGCCTCCAGCAGGATGTTGGCCGGCTTGATGTCGCGGTGCACGACCCCCTCGGCGTGCACCGCTGCCAGACCGGACAGCAGCTGGTCGAGCAGAGTGCAGACGAAGCGTGGCGGCAGCGGGCCGTAGTCGCCGATGACGTGCGCCAGCGACCCGCCGCTCACCAGATCCATGGTGAACAGGACCTTGTCGTCGTCCGCGGCCCAGCTGGCCGGGGCGAGGACATGCGGGTGGTCGATGCGCAGCGCCTGCTCGCGGACGAAGCGCAGCAAGGTGTGCGCGTCGCTCTGCTGCAGGACCTTGGCAGCCACATAGCGCCGCCGCCGGTGGTCCCAGGCACGCCAGACCGCGCCGACTCCACCGCGACCGATCGGGTCGATCAGCTCGTACCGACCAGCGAAGACCTCACCCATTGCGCTGCGCCCGCTCCCAGTTCCCTGTTCCGGCGTCCTGCTTCGTTCAGCTCTGGTGCGACTCGTAGTGGGCGACCGCCTCCGCGGTGCGTCCGGCGCCGTACACCCGGAGGAACTCTGCCAGTTCCGGGTGGCTCGGGGCGAGGGAGTCCGCCGCATCGATGATGTCGCCGGCCGCCGCGACCGACCGCAGCAGCGACTGGATCTCGCGGACCACCCGGCGTACCGTCGGCGCGCCCGAGCTGGTCGCGGTCTGGCCGGTGCCGGTGAGCACCGAGCCGCCCTGCGACTTCTTGATCTCGTCCATGCGGTCCGTGGCCTCGGCGGCGCTGACACTGCCGTCGGCGACCTGCCCGGCCAGCTCCTGGAGGGCCTGGACGCGCTGGACGACGGCCGGGTTGCCGATCTTGGCGCGCTGGCCGCTCATCAGCTGGGAGAGCATCGGAGCCGACAGCCCGAGCACCGCCGCGAGCCGCGCCTGGTTCAGGCCCAGATCGTCGATGAGCCGACGGAAGAGCGCCCCCAGCGGCTCCCCGTACCAGCTGCGCTGGAGCTCTCTGGCTCTTGCGCTGGCGTCCTGCTGTGCTGCATCCATGTGCGTCTCCCCATCGCTACCCCTGGCGTGGCTTCGCTGCTGCGAACCCGACGAGCATCTTACGGAGAGTGGTCGGATACCGGGAGTCCCAATCCTTTTGCGAGATCGGGGGGGTGACCCGGTACTCTGGTCTGCGTTCCGGGGCCTTAGCTCAGTTGGTAGAGCGCTGTCTTTGCATGGCAGATGTCAGGGGTTCGACTCCCCTAGGCTCCACAAGATCAGACCCCTCTGACCTGCGGAACCGCGGTCAGAGGGGTCTTTTGTTCCGTTTTCCGCACCGGCCGGCACTTTCAGATGCCCGATTTGTCGGCGTAGGGGGAGGGGGCTTTTTGCTCCCCCGTGGATTCCCGGGGCTGGTCAGTCGCCCGAGCGGCGCCCGCGGCCGAGCACGGTCTCGATACCGTGGCGGCGTTCGCCGAGGACCCGCTCGCAGTTGGCGGCCTCCACGGCCGGGCTGAATGCCTCTCGGGTGTGCGCTGACGCGCGGCGAGCCACCGCCGCCGCGGTATCGGCGGCCACAAGGTCGGCGTTGATCGCCGCGGCGGCCGTTACTCCGGAGGCCGCGGCCACCGCGACGCCGGCCATGAGATCGGTGACATTGCCCGCCACCCACACCCCTGCGACACCGGTGAACCCGCTCGCGTCCGACTCCACGTAACTGCCCACGCCCATGGGGTGTTCGACGCTCGTCAGGCCGAGACCCGAGAGCAGCTCGCCTCGCGCTTCGAAACGCGGAGCCACGGCCAGAGCCCGCACCGGCACGCACGTGCCCGCAGCCAGCCGTACACCGCACAGCCGGTCTTCGTCGATGTCGAGACCGACCACCTCGCCGTCGACCACCGCGATACCGCGGGCGGCCAGTTGCTCCCACTGTTCGTCGGTCAGGTCGCCCGCGGTGTGCCGGAACAGGGTCACGTCCGGCGACCACTGGCGGAACAGCAGCGCCTGGTGCACCGCTCCCGGGCCGGTCGCCAGTACGCCGATCGGCGCGTCGCGCACCTCCCAGCCGTGGCAGTAGGGGCAGTGCAGGACGTCACGGCCCCACCGCTCACGCACGCCGGGAACGTCGGGCAGCTCATCGACCAGGCCCGTGGTCACCAGCAGACGCCGCGCGCCGTAGCTCCGGCCGGCCGCGGTGCCCACGACCAGGCGTTCGCCGGCCCGACGGGCGCTGGTGGCCAGGTCCGACACGATCTGCCCGCCGTAACCGGTGACCTCCTCCCGGCCGGCCCGCAACAGCTCGCCCGGCGCGAGGCCGTCGCGGGAGAGGTATCCGTGAACCCCGGAGGCGGGAGCGTTGCGCGGCTCCCCGGAGTCGATCACCAGCACCGAACGCCGGGCCCGGGCCAGAGTCAGCGCAGCCGACAGGCCGGCCGCGCCGCCCCCGACCACAACAACGTCCACATCGGCGATGTCTCGCTCGTTCATGTCAGTCATACCGACACCCTGCGACCGGTACGAGAAAGGTGGCAACGTTCTTTGCCGGTTCAGCAAGGAGTGGGTGCCGCACGGCATGTGGGAGCGCGCGGATGCGCCGCACGCGTACGCGACCGGGGAAATCGAGGAGCGTCGAGACCACCTCACCGGCGGAATCGCCCGCGTCGTCATCACCGGCACCGCGGGAGCGGAGTGTCCGGCAACGCTGAGCGTCCTCGGGTATGCCCGCATCGTCGCAGGTGGCGGCGTTGACGACGGTCAGTGGCGGATGTGCCATCACCACGTGTGCGGCCGGCCGGGCTCCCAAGGGCTTCTCTACAGCGCCTTTGGGCCGCGCGCATGCGCACCTACGCCACACGGGTGGTGTTCATCCGAAGAACTGCCGACCCGTGGCGTAGATCCCACGAATCCCAAGATGCGTCCACATCATGAGGAAGGTATGTAAAACGCCCAATCCGAAAGTGAGGGGTCATGGCCGCCGTCAAGGTCACCACGTTGTGGACCGCCTTCATCTCCCTGCTCGTCACCCTGCTCGCCTCCCTGGGATTCGCGACCTCCGCCAAGGCGGCTCAGCAGCCGTCGGCTCAGCAGCCGGAGGGACCTGCCGGGCAGGAGCCCACCGCTCAGGAGCGTTCGGCCCAGGAGCCCACAGCTCCGGAGCACTCAGCTCGGAGACGCACAGCGCACGGGCGTGGGGAGACAGCGGACGTGGGGTACGGCCCGTGGCAGGGCGTGTCCCGTCCGAAAGGCCCGCGTGACCGGTCCCTGCCGCCGACGATCAAGCAGCGCATCGGCGCGGAAGCGCACGGCACCTCACCGGCGGTACGGCACATGCCCGCCCAGAACGACTCCGGACTGTCGGCAGCGCTGGCATCGTCGGCCTCGTGGGCCGCTCAGGACTCCTCGCCCGTCACCGACGCCGAGCGCGTCGCGGCATGAGGCGCCGGGAAGCTCTCGGCCCGCCCGGCGCCCGATGCGACGCTCAGCGACGGTCCTCGCGGTCCGAACCGGCCTCCGCCTGCTTCGCCTGAACCTCCGGGTCCAGCATCGACTCACCACTCCCGTCGCTCCCGTCGACCGACGACAGTGAGCGGTCCGAGACCTCGGTGGGAGCGGGAGGCTCGACCAGCCAGTCCGGGTTGGCCTGCTTGTCCCACCACTTCCACGCGGCGAACAGCCCCACGGCCACGACACCGAGAACGGCCACGCCCTTCACGGCACGACCGCACCTGGCTCGCCGCTCGTTCTTCTTCGCAAGCTTCTTGATGTCCTTCGCCGAAACCTGACCGCGCAGCGCGGCCAGGGCAGCAGCGGATCGGGCCACGGCCTCCTGCCCCACGGGCTGAGCGGCCGCCACCGCCTGCTCGATGCGCGGCGTCGTGTAGTCCGCTGCCTGACGTGCGGCGTTCCGGGTCATGACGGCGGCCCGGTGAGCCGCGTCGTCCACCTTCGGCGGCACATGCGGTGCGACATAGGCCTTGTACTGGGTACGGGCCTGACGGCGCGCCTGATGCGCGGCCCGCGTCACCTTGGGCGCGACGCGCACGCGAGCCTGGTGTGCGTAGAGCGCGGCTTGGTCCTTGGCCGTGCCGGCGTAGGGCGCCACCACTTCCGCGGCGTGCAGCACGCTGTCCTTCGCCGTACCGGTCGCGGCGCGCACGCTGTCCATGCGGGTCACGGGATCCTCCTCCTCGGTGGCGTTCGCGGGGGTCTGGGGGGTTGTCGACCCAGGTAAGGCACCGTGCGCCTTTCCGCCCTTTCGGAAATCATGCCTGCTGAGCCCGGGCTCGGCATGCGGGACGGGCATCCGGGTCATTTTCTTCGCCGACGGCTCTTCCGTGCGAGGATCGGTAGACGTCAGAGAAGACTTACGGAAGGCAGATCGTGGCCGAGCAGCTTTACGCCACCCTGAAGACCAATCACGGCGACATCGACATCCGGCTCCTGCCGAACCACGCGCCGAAGACGGTCAAGAACTTTGTGGAGCTCGCGAAGGGCGAGCGCGAGTGGACGCACCCGGCGACCGGTAAGAAGTCCACCGACAAGCTGTACGACGGCACGGTCTTCCACCGGGTGATCAGCGGCTTCATGATCCAGGGCGGCGACCCGCTGGGCAACGGAACGGGCGGCCCGGGATACGAGTTCGCGGACGAGTTCCACCCGGACCTGGCCTTCGACAAGCCGTACCTGCTGGCCATGGCCAACGCCGGCCCGGGCACCAACGGCTCGCAGTTCTTCATCACCGTGGCCCCCACCGCCTGGCTGACCCGCAAGCACACCATCTTCGGTGAGGTCGCCGACGAGGCCAGCAAGAAGGTCGTGGACGCCATCGCGACCGCGCAGACCAACCCGCGCACCGACCGCCCGCTGAACGACGTGGTGATCGAGTCCGTCGTGGTCGAGACCCGCGAGGCCTGAGACCCGTACGGGAACCATTCCGCCCCGCTCGGCCGTATGACGAGCGGGGCGGCGGACTGCGTACGAAACGTGTACGAACGCAGAAGCGCCGCGCATCGGACGAGGGGACCCCATGGATCAGGCGCCAGGAAGCCCGGACCAGCCTCGCGCGGCGGACGGGCTGCCGAGCTGCTACCGCCACCCGGGCCGGGAGACGGGCATCAGATGTACCCGCTGCGAGCGGCCGATCTGCCCGGACTGCATGGTCGACGCCTCGGTGGGCTTCCAGTGCCCGGAGTGCGTCCGCACGGGGTCGGGGACGGGCCACGCGCCGTCCGCCAACCGGCCCCGTACGATCGCGGGCGGCTCGATCGCGGCCGGTGACCCGCATCTGGTGACCAAGATCCTGATCGGTCTCAATCTCGCGGTGTTCGTGGCGGTCCTCGTCGACCGGGAGCGGGTGGTGGGCGACCTGGTCCTGGTCGGGGCCTGGCCCGCGCCGCCGTACCTCGTGTCCGACGGCGTCGCCGACGGACAGTGGTACCGGCTCCTCACCTCGATGTTCCTGCACCAGGAGATCTGGCACATCGCCTTCAACATGCTGGGGCTGTGGTGGCTGGGCGGGCCGCTGGAGGCGGCGCTCGGCCGGGCGCGCTATCTGGCGCTCTATCTGCTCTCCGGCCTGGCGGGCAGTGCGTTCGTCTACCTCCTCGAGGATCCGACGCAGGGGACGCTGGGTGCTTCCGGCGCGGTCTGGGGTCTGCTCGGTGCCACCGCCGTGCTGATGCGCCGGCTCAACTACGACATGCGCCCGGTGATCGCGCTTCTCGCGCTGAACGTGCTCTTCACCTTCACCTGGGGCGGGATCTCCTGGCAGGCCCACATCGGCGGGCTCATCGCCGGTACCGCCATCACCTTCGGCATGGTGCACGCGCCGCGCGAGCGACGCGCTCTGGTGCAGTACGGGACCTGTGCACTCGTACTGCTGGCGATCATCGTGACCGTGGTCGTGAGGACGCAGTCGCTCACCTGAGCGTGAGCTTTCCCCAAAGTTGTCCACAGCGTGTGCCGGATCTTGTGCATCCTGTGTGGAACGACCGCGCCCCTCATCCCTGACCTGGGTTTTCCCAGGAGAGACAAGGGGCGGACAGGGGCGGCGGCCGTTGCTGCAACGGCCGCAACAGTCACACCGGCGTCAACGTCCGCTGAGTTATCCACAGATCGTCTGACCTTTTCCTCACTCTGTGGACGACGCTGTGGATAACTCGGGGCAGAGCTTGACAGCCGCTATGCCGGTGCTACTTCCACTGTGTGGACACGGCGAAGCCGCCGGCGATGAAGCCGAAGCCCACCACGATGTTCCAGTTGCCGAACGACTCGATGGGCAGGCGGCCGTCGGTGACGTAGAAGACGACGATCCAGGCCAGTCCGATCAGGAACAGAGCCAGCATCACGGGAGCGACCCAGCTGCGACTGGTCAGCTTGATGTTGGTCGCCTGCTTCGTGGCCGGGGGCGTGAAGTCGGCCTTCTTGCGGATACGTGACTTCGGCACGAGGGACTCTCCTGTCGATGCGCTGCATGGCCGCGCAGGGAAACTGTGGCTGGCGCCGGGTGCGGGAGCGAGGGGGACCATGGGCTCCCCCCGGGCGTCCGTTAGCGTAGTGCTTCCGCGGCGCCTGAAGGGTAAGGGTACGTTGAGCAATTCCTCCGACTCCCCCGGTGGGCCGGTCCGCCGCATCGCCTGGCGGCCGGTCCGGCTGTTGACCGCTGCCGTTTTCGCACTCGCCGGACTGATCTTCGTCACCAGCTTCATCACGGCCAAGGGCACCAACCTCCGCACCGACGACTCGCTGCTGAAGCTCTCCGACCTGATCCAGCAGCGCAGCGACAAGAACGCCGAACTCGACGAGTCCACGGCGACGGTCCGCAAGGACGTCGACGCCCTCGCCAGCCGCGACGACGGCTCCACCAAGGCCGAGGACGCGAAGCTCCAGGCGCTGGAGGAGGCCGCGGGGACCAAGAAGCTCAGCGGTCAGGCCGTAACGGTCACCCTCAATGATGCTCCCCCGAACGCCCAGGCGGCCCCTGGCTACCCGGAGCCGCAGGCCAACGACCTGGTCATCCACCAGCAGGACCTGCAGGCCGTGGTCAACGCCCTCTGGCAGGGCGGTGCGCAGGGCATCCAGGTCATGGACCAGCGGCTGATCTCCACCAGCGCCGTGCGTTGCGTCGGCAACACGCTGATCCTCCAGGGCCGCGTCTACTCGCCGCCTTACAAGGTGACGGCCGTCGGCGACCCCGGCGAGCTCCAGCGCGCGCTGACCGCCTCCCCGGCGATCCAGAACTACCAGCTGTACGTGACGGCGTACGGGCTGGGCTGGAAAGTCGACGAGCACGAGGCGGTGACTCTCCCCGGCTACTCCGGCACAGTGGATCTCCACTACGCGAAGCCCGTGCAGTAGCCCCCGGGGAGGCCGGCCGGTGTCGGTGCGACTGATCGTCAGGACGTTCAGCGAGATATGCATCACCGCCGGCACCGTGATCGTGCTGTTCGTGGTGTACGTGCTGTTCTGGACCGGCGTGAAGGCCGAGGGCGCGACGGACGGGGAGATCGTCAGGCTCCAGGAGGAGTGGACCCGGCTTCCGGCCGAGTCACCGGCAGCTCCGGAATCTCCGGCATCCCCTGCCCCTGTTCCCGCCCCGGCCCCGAAGGCGTACGAGGACGGAAAGCCCTTCGCCGTCATGTACATCCCCCGCTTCGGCGCGAGCTGGGACTGGCCGGTGCTGGAGGGCACGTCGGCCGGGACCCTGAAGAAGGGACTCGGGCACTACGCCGCCACTGCCCGACTGGGCGATACCGGGAACTTCTCGGTGGCCGGCCACCGGCGTACGTACGGGGACCCGTTCAAGGACTTCCCGGAGCTACGGCCGGGTGACGCGGTGATCCTGACGGACGGGACGACGTGGTTCACGTACCGGATCCGGAACAAGCCGTACCGGACGGTCCCGAGCGACGTCGCCGTCATCGACCCCGTCCCCGGCCGGTCCGGCTTCGAAGGAGCGGGCCGCTATCTGACGCTGACCACCTGTGATCCGGAGTGGGGCAGCAGCCACCGGCTTGTCGTCTGGGCGCATCTGGACGCCACCCGGCCTGTGACGGAAGGCAAGCCGGAAGCTTTCCACAGCTGACCCACGGGCCCCTCGCGCCCTTTAGTCTGGTCCCGTACCGAACGGAAAGGCACAGCATGTACGGCTGGATCTGGCGGCATCTGCCGGGCAACGCATGGGTGCGGGCGTTCATCTCGCTCGTGCTGATCCTCGCGGTCGTCTATGTGCTGTTCCAGTACGTCTTCCCCTGGGCGGAGCCGCTGCTTCCGTTCAACGATGTGACGGTGGACGGCCAGTGAGCGCGCGCATTCTCGTCGTCGACAACTACGACAGCTTCGTCTTCAACCTCGTCCAGTACCTGTACCAGCTGGGCGCGGAGTGCAAAGTCGTGCGCAACGACGAGGTGTCCACCTCGCATGCGCAGGACGGCTTCGACGGAGTCCTCCTGTCGCCCGGCCCCGGCGCGCCGGAACAGGCAGGGGTGTGCATCGAGATGGTCCGCCACTGCGCCGCGACCGGGGTGCCCGTCTTCGGCGTCTGCCTCGGCATGCAGTCGATGGCGGTGGCGTACGGCGGCGTGGTCGACCGCGCGCCGGAGCTGCTCCACGGCAAGACCTCCCTCGTGCTGCACGAGGGCAAGGGCGTCTTCGCCGGGCTGCCCTCCCCCTTCACGGCCACCCGCTATCACTCGCTGGCCGCCGAGCCGGCGACGGTCCCGGACGAGCTGGAGGTCACGGCGCGTACGGAGGACGGCATCATCATGGGGCTGCGCCACCGTGAACTGGCCGTGGAGGGTGTGCAGTTCCACCCCGAGTCGGTGCTCACGGAGCACGGTCATCTGATGCTCGCCAACTGGCTGGAGCAGTGCGGGGACACAGGCGCGGTGGGCCGTTCGGCAGGGCTCGCGCCGGTGGTGGGCAAGGCTCTGGCGTGAGCGGCGAGGGGGGATCGCCGTGGTTCCGGGCCGGGGATGTCCCCGCGCAGCCCCAGGAGCCGCAGGAGTGGTACGCCCCCGAGGGCTATCAGCAGGACTGGTACGGGCAGCAGGCGCAGCCCCCGTACATACCTGAACCCGCGCCGGAACCTGCACCGGAGCCCGCGTATTCCGTACCGGATGCCTTTGCCGTACCGGACCACGAACCGGACCCCGTGCCCGACGACGAGACCGTCGCACTGCGGACCTCCGACACCCACCGTGCCGCGAGCGCGACGTCCGATCAGCCCACCGGGGGCCGCGCGGAGCGCCGCAGGGCCGCCAAGGCCCGCGGCAGGCGCCGAGCCGCACCCACGACGACGCCACAGCCGCCGGGGGGCGGCGCCCCGCTGTCCCGGGTCGAAGCCCGCCGGGCCGCCCGCGCGGCCAAGGACAGCCCGGCGGTCATCGCCAGCCGGGCCTTCGGTGAGCTCTTCATCAGCATCGGCGTGCTGATGCTGCTGTTCGTCACGTACCAGCTGTGGTGGACCAACATCCGGGCCGGGCAGGAGGCCAATGCCGAGGCGAACAAGATCCAGGACGGCTGGGCGAAGGGCCGTGCGCCGGGTGCCTTCGAGCCGGGCCAGGGCTTCGCCATCATGCACATCCCCAAGCTGGACGTGGTCGTCCCGATCGCCGAGGGCATCGACAAGCACGCGGTGCTGGACCGGGGCATGGTCGGTCACTACGGCGAGGGCAAGCTCAAGACCGCGATGCCCGAGGACAAGCAGGGCAACTTCGCGGTCGCCGGCCACCGCAACACCCACGGCGAACCGTTCCGCTACATCAACCAGCTGACCCCTGGCGATCCGATCGTCGTCGAGACGCAGGACGCCTACTACACGTACGAGATGGCGACCATCCTGCCGCAGACGTCGCCGTCGAACGTCGGGGTGATCGGGCCCGTACCGCCCGGCTCGGGATTCACCGAGCCGGGCCGCTACATCACACTCACCACTTGCACACCCGAATTCACGAGTACGTATCGAATGATCGTGTGGGGCAAGATGGTCGACGAACGGCCGCGCAGCAAGGGCAAGCCGGACGCGCTCGTCGGCTGACGGACGACCGTACTTCAGGACGACGGAAAAAACGGAAAACAGGGACAGGGACAGGTGCAGTGGCACGTGCGCGCAGCCGGATCGCCGGCGTCATCAGTGTCTTCGGCGAGCTGCTGATCACCGCAGGGCTGGTGCTGGCCCTGTTCGTCGTCTACTCGCTGTGGTGGACGAACGTCCTCGCCGACCGCGAGGCCTCCAAGGACGGCAACCGCGTACGCGACCGCTGGGCGGGCGGTCCCGGCGCGCTGGACACCAAGGACGGCATCGGCTTCCTCCATGTGCCCGCCATGAACAACGGCGAGGTCCTGGTGAAGAAGGGCACCGACCCGGACACCCTCAACCGCGGTGTCGCCGGCTACTACACCGACCCCATCAAGTCGGCCCTCCCGTCCGACAAGCAGGGCAATTTCACGCTGGCCGCGCACCGCGACGGCCACGGCGCGAAGTTCCACAACATCCACAAGGTCAAGACCGGGGACTCGATCATCTTCGAGACCAAGGACACCTGGTACGTCTACAAGGTCTACAAAGACCTCAAGGAGACGTCCAAGTACAACGTCGACGTGCTCCAGCCGGTCCCGAAGGAGTCGGGTACGACCAAGCCCGGCCGCTACATCACCCTGACGACCTGCACACCCGTCTACACCTCGGACTACCGGTACATCGTGTGGGGCGAGCTGGAGCGCACGGAGAAGGTCGACAAGGACCGTACGCCGCCGGCGGAGCTGCGCTAGGTCGTGTCTGAACAAATAGCGCCGTCCGCCCTCAGGGCGGGGCGCGCGGCGTCCGGTGCGTGCAATCGCAAGGCGGTGGGGGCACCTCCCGTGCCCGAAGGGCTACGGGGGAGGGCGTGCCGGGCGTCGCGCGCCAGGCGGGAGTTGTCAGACACGGCCTAGGTCCGGACGCCCCGGGACAGACCCAGGCAGGCCCAGGACAGGACCCAGGACAGGCCTGGGACGGTCCGAGGAGTGGCTCCGGCCGCACGTGTACGGGAGGGAGCGGACAGCGAGAGGCTCCGCACCCACTCAGGGTGCCGGGGCCTCTCGCTGTCCGTTACGGGCCTCCAGGGCCTACGGGGCCGTCGTCGGGCCGGGCAGGGTGCCCGGCCGTCCGTGGCTAACTGTCGCGTCCGCCGAAGAAGCCGCCGCCGTTGTTCCCCTGGTCGCCGCTGATGGTGAACAGCTGGATCGGGGTGGTGGCCGGGTCCGCCTGGGTGCCCGGAGGCGGGTTCTGCTGGATCACCTTGGCGTTGTCGTTCGAGTCGCCCTGCACCTGGATGTTGGAGTAGCCGGCCTGCTGCAGCATCGCCTTGGCCTCGCCCAGGGTCCTGCCCCGTACCTCAGGCACCTGGCTCTGCGGCGTCTGCGGGCCCTTGGAGACCTGCAGCGTGACCGTGGTGCCCTTGGGTTCCTTGGATCCCGCTGTCGGGTCCTGGGCGATGACCTGGCCGGGCGGCTGATCAGAGTCGACGTCCTGCCGCACGACCGTGTATCCGAGCGTCGTCAGCTGCTGGTTGGCGGGGTCGAACTGCTGGCCCACCACGTCCGGCACGGGCTTCGTGGGCTGCTTGGCGATCTTCAGGGTGACGGTCGACCCCTTCTCCGCCTTGGAGTTCCCCGGGGGATCCTGCGAGACGACCGTGCCCGCCTCCTGGTCGGAGTCGACCGATTCGGTCTCGACCTTGAAGCCCTTGTTCCTCAGCTGCTTCGTGGCGTTTTCCTCGGACTTCTCCGTGACGTCCGGCACCTCGACCAGCGGCGCGCCCTGCGAGACGACGACCTGGATGGTGTCGCCCTCGCTCATCTTGCCGCTCGCCGGCGTCTGGCTGCAGACGCTGTTCTTCGGCTGGCCGCAGCGGGCGGACCCGGACTGGACGACCTTGACGTTCACGTTGGTCCCCAGCTGCTGGGCTTCGGGGAACGGCTTTCCGACGAGCTGTGGCACGTCGATCTTGCCGGTGCCGCCGCCGCCTCCGCCGAAGACCGACTTGCCGATGAGGATCGCGCCGACCAGAACGAGGACGCCCGCGAGCACCAGCAGGATCGTCGACGTGTTCGACTTCTTCTGGCGTCGGCGGTCCGGGCGGTCGTCGTAGCCGTATCCGCCGTCGTCCGGGTTCATGGGCGGCAGCATCGACGTCTGGCCCGCCGGGTCGGTCGGGCGCAGCGCCGTCGTCGGCCGGTCGTCACCGTGCTGGGCCCCGTACCCGCCGTAGCCGACCGCGCCCATGGCCGCCGTCGCCGCGACCGGCTGGCCGTCGAGGCAGGCCTCGATGTCGGCCCGCATCTCGTCGGCGGACTGGTAGCGGTAGTCGGGGTCCTTGACCAGCGCCTTCAGCACGATCGCGTCCATCTCGGGCGTGATCTCGGGGTCGAAGTTGCTGGGCGGCTGAGGTTCCTCCCGTACGTGCTGGTAGGCGACCGCGACCGGGGAGTCCCCGACGAACGGCGGCCGGACAGTCAGCAGCTCGTACAGCAGACAGCCGGTGGAGTAGAGGTCGGAGCGGGCATCGACCTGCTCACCCTTGGCCTGCTCCGGGGAGAGGTACTGGGCGGTGCCGATCACGGCCGCGGTCTGCGTCATGGTCATGCCCGAGTCGCCCATGGCGCGCGCGATGCCGAAGTCCATGACCTTGACCTGGCCGGTACGCGTCAGCATGACGTTCGCCGGCTTGATGTCGCGGTGGACGATGCCGTTGCGGTGCGAGTACTCGAGGGCCTGGAGGATGCCGATGGTCATCTCCAGCGTGCGCTCGGGCAGCAGCTTGCGCCCGGAGTGCAGGAGCTCTCTGAGCGTCGAGCCGTCGACGTACTCCATCACGATGTACGGGATGGAGACGCCCTCTACGTAGTCCTCGCCGGTGTCGTACACGGCGACGATCGCAGGGTGATTCAGCGAGGCGGCCGACTGGGCCTCACGGCGGAACCGGGCCTGGAAGGACGGATCGCGGGCGAGATCGGCCCGCAGTGTCTTCACGGCGACGGTGCGGCCGAGCCGGGTGTCGTGGGCGAGGTAGACCTCTGCCATGCCACCACGGCCGAGCACCGAGCCCAGCTCGTACCGGCCGCCGAGGCGACGCGGCTCTTCCATAACTGTTCCAGCCCTCTCCGTCAGTCCCGACCGCACCCGTGTGTGTGCTCCGGCGGTGTGCTGTTCGCGCATACGCTACCGGGCAGGCAGCACCGCATCCGCCCAAGGCCGGGACCTGATATGCGACCGGTATCGCATTGTGCGGTTATGAGGCGGGACGAGGCCAGGACAGTGACCCTCGTCACTTGCCGATTACAGCCTCCATCACCTGCTTGGCGATCGGTGCGGCGAGACCGCCACCGCTGATGTCGTCACGGGCGGTGCCGCTGGAGTCCTCGACCACCACGGCGACCGCGACCGGCGAGCCGCTGTCGGTCTTGGCGTACGAGATGAACCAGGCGTACGGGCGCTTGCTGTTTCCCACACCGTGCTGGGCGGTACCGGTCTTGCCGCCGACCGTCACACCGTCGATCTTCGCGTTGCCGCCGGTGCCGTTCTTGACGACGTTCTCCATCATCTCCTGGAGGAGCTGCGCGTTCTTCTCGGAGAGCGGGCGGCTCATCTCCTCGGGCTCGGTCTTCTCCAGCACGTCGAAGCCGGGAGCCTCGAGCTGGTCGATCATGTACGGCTTCATCAGCTTGCCGTCATTGGCGATCGCGGCAGTGACCATGGCCATCTGGAGCGGCGTGGCGGCCGTGTCGAACTGGCCGATGGAGGAGAGCGCGTTGCCGCCCCGGTCCATGGTCTTGTTGTAGACCGAGGCGGAGGCGCGGACCGGCGTGTCGATCTCCGGGTTGTTGAAGCCGAACTTCTCGGCCGTCTCCACCATCTTGTCCCGGCTGACCTTGTCACCGAGGTTCGCGAAGACGGAGTTGCAGGAGACCCGCAGGGCCTCGTTCAGGCTCGCCTTCTCGCAGCCCGAGGCGTGGTTGACCATCGGCGTGCGGGACAGCGGGATGTTGTACGGCTCGGGGGTGTCCGTCGCGGCGTTGATGTCCGAGACCACGCCGTGCTCCAGAGCGGCGGCGGCCGTGACGACCTTGAACGTGGAACCGGGCGGGTAGGTCTCGCGCAGCGCGCGGTTCAGCTTCGGCTTGTCCTTGTCCTTCTCCAGCGCCAGCCAGGCCTTCTCGTCCTTGGCCGAGTAGCCGGCGAAGGTCGAGGGGTCGTACGACGGCGTCGACGCGAGTGCGAGGATCCTGCCGGTCTGCGGGTCGATGGCCGCGACGGCGCCCTTCTTGTCGCCGAGGCCCTTGTACGCGGCCCGCTGGGCCTTGCCGTTCAGGGTGGTGACGACGTTGCCGCCCTTCTTCTTGTCGCCGGTGAACATCGCCATCGTGCGGTCGAAGAAGAGCCGGTCGTCGTTGCCGGTGAGTATGCCGTCCTCGAGCTTCTCGATCTGGTTTGCGTCGTAGGCCTGCGAGGCGTAGCCGGTGACGGGTGCCCACATGGGGCCGTCGATGTAGGTGCGCTTGTACTTGAAGTCGGTGTCGGACGTCGCGACGGAGCCGGTGATGGGCTTGCCGTCGACGATGATGTTGCCGCGTTCCGCCGCGTACCGCTCGATCTGGACCCGGCGGTTCTTGCCGTTGGTGTTCAGATCCTCGGCCTGGACGTACTGGAGCCAGTTGGTGCGGATCAGCAGGGCGAGGACAAGGAGCCCGCAGAAGATCGCGATCCGGCGCAGGGGCTTGTTCACGGTCGGACCACCTGGGTCATCTCGGCGTCGGGGGACGGGGCAGGTGCGGGCGCGGGCCGGCGCGCGGTGTCGCTGATACGGATCAGAATCCCGATCAGTGCCCAGTTGGCGAGCACGGAGGAACCGCCGTACGCGACGAACGGCATCGTCATGCCCGTCAGCGGGATGAGGCCCATGACTCCGCCGGCGACGACGAAGACCTGGATGGCAAAGGCGCCGGAGAGGCCGATCGCGAGGAGCTTCCCGAACGGGTCGCGGGCGGCGAGCGCCGTGCGTACGCCGCGTTCGACGATCAGACCGTAGATGAGCAGGAACGCCATCATTCCGGCCAGACCGAACTCCTCGCCGACCGTGGCGAAGATGAAGTCGGAGTTGGCGGCGAAGCCGATGAGGTCGGAGTTGCCCTGGCCGAGGCCGGTGCCGAGCACACCGCCCGCGCCGAAGGACATCAGGGCCTGGCCGATCTGCTCGCTCTGCCGCCAGGTCTCCTCCGCGAACGGCTCGAGCCAGAACTGGACGCGCTGCTGGACGTGCGGCTCGAAGCTCGCGACGCTGACCGCGCCGACCGCGGACATCAGCAGACCGAAGACGATCCAGCTCGTCCGCTCGGTGGCGACGTACAGCATGATCACGAAGAGGCCGAAGAACAGCAGCGACGTGCCGAGGTCGGTCTCGAAGACCAGGATCAGGATCGACATGGCCCAGACGACCAGGATCGGTCCGAGGTCACGGCCACGCGGCAGGTAGAGACCCATGAAACGGCGGCTGGCCAGGGCCAGGGCGTCGCGCTTCACCATGAGATAGCCCGAGAAGAAGATCGCGATGATGATCTTCGCGAACTCACCGGGCTGCAGGTTGAGGGGGCCGAGGCTGATCCAGATCTTCGCGCCGTTCCGGGCGGGGAAGAACATCGGCAGGATCAGCAGGACCAGAGCGGCCGCCATGGAGATGTACGTGTAGCGCTGCAGGATCCGGTGGTCCTTGAGCAGCAGCAGTACGGCCACGAAGAGCGCGATGCCGATCGCCGAATACAGCAGCTGCTTGGGGGCGTCGGGGCTGAAACCGCCGAAGGCGCGCTGGGCACGGGCGATCAGCCGCGGCGACTGGTCGAGGCGCCAGATGAGCACCAGGCCGAGCCCGTTGAGCAGGGTCGCAAGCGGCAGCAGCAGCGGATCGGCGTACTTGGCGAACTTGCGCACCACGAGATGGGCCACGCCCGCCAGCAGCCCGAGGCCGAGACCGTATCCGATCATGCCGGTGGGCACGCTGCCGGTGAGCGCGAGGCCCACATTGGCGTACGCGAACACCGGAATGACGACGGCGAACACGAGCAGCGCCAGCTCGGTGTTGCGGCGGCTCGGCAGTTCGATCGCGCCGATGGTGGTCGTGTTGGTGACAACGCTCATGGTGGAGAAAGGCCCCCCTACGGGTGCTTACTGCTGGCCGCAGTTCGAGGCCAGCTTCTTTTCCTCCTCCGAGAGGGTGGGGCCCGGAGAGGGAGTAGCTGCGGTCGGCTTGGTCTGGGCGGACTGGGTGGAGGGCTTCGTGCCGGTCGTGCCGCCGGCCTGGCCTTCTCCGGGCGGCGCGCTGGGCGCGCGGTCCACGGCGGCGCTGCGCTGCTCCTCCTTCTTGCAGACCTCAGCCTGATCGGCGAGCTCCTGGATCTTCTTGCGGGCGTCGCCGAGGCTGCCTCGGGGGATCGTGTCCTTGACGTCCTTCTGCTGGTAAGGCGCCAGGTACTTGAGTTCGATCTCGGGGTAGTCCTGCTCCACCTTCGAGAGCGAGACCCCGGGCAGGTCCTGACTGATGCCCCGGTACAGCGCGACGTGGCTGTCGTTGGCGCCGATGTAGTACTGGGTCTGCGTCCAGCGGTATGCGCCGTACAGACCGCCGCCGACCACAGCGAGCACGAGCACGATGTAGAAGGATCTCTTCAGCCACTTCCGGCCGGAGCGCGGCTTGACGAAGTCCTCGTCCGTGTACGCACCGAAGCTGCCCTCCGGCGGCATGCCGCCGTAGCCCACCTCGTCGCCACTGCCGGGCGGGCCGAAGCCGCCCGGGGGCGGCGGGGTGGGGCGGCCGAGGCCGGCCGCGCGCCCCGCGGGGGTCTGCATGGCCCCGCCGTCGTTCAGCTGGGCCTGGTTCTCGGCGACCGCGCCGACGACGACCGGGGTGTCGCTCAGCTGCCCGGCCAGGGTGTCGTTGGAGTCGGTGTCGAGGACGTCCGCGACGATGCAGGTGATGTTGTCGGGGCCGCCGCCGCGCAGCGCGAGCTGGATCAGCTCCTGCACGGTCTCCTGCGGACCCTGGTAGCTGGCGAGGGTGTCCTCCATCGTCTGGTGCGAGACGACGCCGGACAGTCCGTCGGAGCAGATCAGATAACGGTCACCGGCCCGGACCTCGCGGATGGAGAGATCGGGCTCGACGTGGTCGCCGCTGCCCAGCGCGCGCATCAGCAGGGAGCGCTGCGGATGGGTGGTGGCCTCTTCCTCCGTGATCCGGCCCTCGTCGACGAGCCGCTGCACCCAGGTGTGGTCCTGGGTGATCTGCGTCAGCACGCCGTCACGGAGCAGATACGCGCGGGAGTCCCCGACGTGGACGAGGCCGAGCCGCTGGCCGGTCCAGAGCAGCGCGGTGAGGGTGGTCCCCATGCCTTCGAGCTGGGGGTCCTCCTCGACCATCACACGCAGCTGGTCGTTGGCCCGCTGTACGGCCGTACCGAGCGAGGTGAGGATGTCCGAGCCCGGGACGTCGTCGTCGAGCTGGACAAGCGTGGAGATGACCTCGGAGGAGGCGACCTCACCGGCGGCCTGGCCGCCCATGCCGTCGGCGATCGCGAGAAGGCGCGGGCCGGCGTAGCCGGAGTCCTCGTTGCCTTCCCGGATCATGCCTTTGTGCGATCCGGCGGCGAAGCGCAGTGACAGACTCATGCGCACCTCGCCCGTCGGATCGGGGTACAGCCGGTCTCGAGCCACACTGCCCACCCTCCGGTCGGGAGCCGCCTGGCCCGGCCCACTGCCGGGACCGCCGCGGGGCCCGCTGTGGGTACCGCCGCCGCTCGCTCGCTCCGCTCGCTCATTGTCGTACTACTTCCGCAGCTCGATGACGGTCTTGCCGATGCGGATCGGCGCGCCCAGCGGAATCGGTGTCGGGGTGGTGAGTCGGGTCCGGTCGAGATACGTGCCATTGGTGGACCCGAGATCCTCGACGATCCACTGGCCGTCACGGTCCGGGTAGATCCTGGCATGCCTGCTGGACGCGTAGTCGTCGTCCAGCACGATCGTGGAATCGTGCGCGCGGCCCAGCGTGATCGTCTGGCCCTGCAGCGCGACCGTGGTGCCGGTCAGGCTGCCTTCGGAGACGACCAGCTTGGTGGGTGCCCCCCGGCGCTGCCGGGTGGCCTGCTGGCGCTGCTGCGGAGGCGCGGCAGCCTGGCGGGCGGCCTGTTGCGGCCGGGCGTCGGCGTTGCGGCGTGAGCCGCGCTGCGTGACGCGCGTACCGAACAGGTCGCTCCGGATGACCTGGACGGCCACGATGACGAACAGCCACAGAACGGCCAGGAAACCCAGCCGCATGACCGTAAGGGTCAGCTCTGACATTGCCCCCGCTTCACCCTTCGGCTTGCCGGTAAACGATGGTGGTGCTGCCCACGACGATCCGCGAGCCGTCGCGGAGCGTAGCGCGGGTGGTGTGCTGCCCGTCTACCACGATGCCGTTGGTAGACCCGAGATCCTGGATCGTCGAGGGCGTTCCGGTCCGGATCTCACAGTGCCGGCGCGATACGCCGGGGTCGTCGATCCGCACGTCGGCGTCGGTGCTGCGGCCCAGCACCATCGTCGGGCGGGAGATCTGGTGGCGGTTGCCGTTGATCTCGATCCAGCGGCGCACCTGGGCACCCGGCATCGGGCCGGGGGCCGCCGGACGGGCTGCCGTGGGCGCTGCCGGGCCGGGACGTCCCACGCCGGGCGGCGGGGCGGACGGCATGGGAGGCGCGCTCGCGGGAGGGTAGCCGTAGCCGCCGCGTGCGCCGCCCTGCGGGGCGGGCGGACCGGCGGGAGCACGCTCGGGCGCCTGTGACGTACTCGACGCGAGCGTACGGCTGCGTACCCGGTACAGACCGGTGTCGAGGTCGTCGGCCTTCTCCAGATGGACCTTGATCGGGCCCATGAAGGTGTAGCGCTGCTGCTTGGCGTAGTCCCGGACCAGGCCGGAGAGCTCGTCGCCGAGCTGACCCGAGTACGGGCTGAGGCGCTCGTAGTCGGGCGCGCTCAGCTCCACGATGAAGTCGTTGGGGACGACGGTCCGGTCGCGGTTCCAGATGGTCGCGTTGTTGTCGCACTCGCGCTGGAGGGCGCCCGCGATCTCGACCGGCTGGACCTCGGACTTGAAGACCTTGGCGAAGGTGCCGTTGACCAGGCCTTCGAGCCGCTGTTCGAAACGCTTCAGGACTCCCATGGGGCACCTCCTCCGTCGATGTCGTCCTGGTACTGCTTACTGATCGTATCCACGCGTCGGGAAATCGGCTGGTTCCCCTTGTCTGCCCCGTCGATGAGTGTCACCTCTCACACGGATCTCCACATGGATCGTAGAGGCGGCCTCCTGACAGTGTCCCGCACTCCGGGTGCACCTCGGAGGAGCGGGGGGAGGTGCACCCCGGAGGAGTGGCGGCGGCCGCGCTCCGTTCCTTGCCTTTGGTGCTTCCCCCTGTCTTCTCTTCCGCCGGGGCCGGGCCGAAACCGGCCGAGGCCAGGCGGAAGGAAAGGGATGTGAATCCACCCTCCGCACCGTGCTAATCTTCTGCATGTCGCCAGGCGCTCGCACCGAACAAGTGAGAGACACGGCGGCAACACCCAATGCGCGGGTGGCGGAATAGGCAGACGCGCTGGATTCAGGTTCCAGTGCCCGCAAGGGCGTGGGGGTTCAACTCCCCCCTCGCGCACCATGAGAAACCGATGAGACGGGTTCTCACCAGAGACGAAAGTCCTGGTGAGGGCCCGTTTCTCGTTGTTCGAAGCGCTGCGGTCCGAGTTGGGGGCGGATTCGGTCGGTTTCTACGTGAACGAGCCCACACCGTGTCATATGTCACGATTCTGGCCCCTGATCTTTGAGTGATCTTCAGCTGGTGCGGCTGGAGTTGTTCAGGGGCCGACAGGCGCCCATGCGGGGCCACTCGGCCCAAGCGCCCGAGGCGCCCGCCGGGACATGCTGGCCAGTGACCGGGTGCGGTCGCGGAAGGGACGACGCCATGAAGGCACTCGTCTTCCATGGACCTGGACAGACGACCTGGCAGGATGCCCCGGATACGGGCATCGAGGACGCCGCGGACGCGATTGTCCGCGTCGATGCGGTCACCATTTGCGGCACCGATCTGCACATCATCAAGGGAGATGTGCCCGAGGTCACCCCGGGAAGGATTCTCGGGCATGAGGCCGTGGGCGAGGTCGTGGAGACCGGCGGAGACGTCCGTACTGTCCGCCCCGGTGACCGGGTACTGGTGTCCTGCATAGCTGCGTGCGGGCGCTGTCGTTTCTGCCGGGAGAGCAGGTACGGGCAGTGCCGGGGCGGTGGCGGCTGGGTCCTCGGCCACCTGATCGACGGCACCCAGGCCGAATACGTACGCGTGCCCTTCGCCGACCTGTCCGTGCACCCGCTGCCCAGCGCCGTCGACAGCTATGACGCGGTCCTGCTGGCCGACATCTTCCCCACCGCATACGAGGTGGGCGTCCTGAACGGGAACGTCCGGCCCGGCGACACCGTGGTCGTGGTGGGTGCCGGGCCGATCGGGCTCGCCACGATCGCCACGGCCCGCCTCTGCACCCCGGAACGGATCATCGCCGTCGACCTCGCCGTTGCCCGCCTGACCGCTGCCCGGGCCCTCGGCGCCGACGCGACGGTCAGCGCGGACAAAGCCCCCGAAGGGATGGTTGAAGAGCTGGTTGAGGACGTCACCGAAGGACTCGGTGCCGATGTGGTCGTCGAAGCGGTCGGCGTGCCAGAGGCGTTCGAGATGTGCACCCGCATGGTGCGCCCCGGGGGCCGCGTCGCCAACATCGGTGTTCACGGCAAGCCTGCGGTCCTGCACCTCGAAGACCTGTGGATCAAGGATGTGACGATCACGACCGGTCTCGTCGACACGTACTCCACGCCGCTGCTGCTGCGCATGATGGCCGCGGGCAAGCTCCCCACGTTCGCTCTGGTCACCCACCGCTTCGAGCTGGGGCAGATGGAGGAGGCGTACGACGTGTTCTCCCGCGGCGCCGAGACCGGCGCTCTCAAAGTGGTGCTAAGCGGCCCCCCGCACAACGCTGTCACCCGACCTGACCAGCCACGCCTGCCTGGCCGCGACGAGGGGAAGTGAGCAGGATGCAGCAGTCGACACCCGGACGCTCCGGCGCAGGGGCCGTGCACGGTCAGCGCGGTGACATCGGACGCCGCGTGGCGGCCCGCCGCGAGGAGCTCGGGCTGTCCCGTGAGGAGCTGGCCGCGCGCAGCGGCGCCGCGGCCGCCTACATCACCTACGTCGAGGAGCGGTCATCCACACCCGGCATCGGAATCATGCTCCGCCTCGCCGACGCCCTGGAAACCACGGTCCCCGAACTCACCGGAGCCACGGCCGATCAGCCGCCGGGCAGGACTTCCGGCCCGCGCAACACGGAACTGCTCGAACTCGGCGACGAGGAATGCCGGGACCTGCTGTCCACGTACGGCGTGGGGAGAGTAGCCGTCGTCATGCCCGACGGTCCGGCCGTTGTGCCGGTCAACTACCTTTTCGCCGGGGGTGAGATCGCCTTCCGTACGGCTCCGCATACGGTGCCCGCTTCTGCTGTGGGAGCCGAAGTGGCCTTCGAGGTCGACCACATCGACGATGCGTTCAGCCAGGGCTGGAGTGTCCTCGTCGTCGGGCAGGCGCGCGCCGTCACCGACGGCGACGCCGTGCGGCGACTCGAGGCCGCAGCCCGCAGCCTTCCGTGGGCCGGTGGACAGCGCGAGATGTGGGTGACTGTGACTCCCACGCGCATCACCGGCCGCCGGGTGACCAACCCGCAGGCGGGTCCGCGGTCCTCCGCCGGACGGCCATCGCAGTGAGCACCGGCATGGTCCCGGCAGACTGAGATTGAGACCGAGATTGGGCCCGAGATTGAGCCCGAGCCCGAGGCCTGGGTAGGTCTGAGGACGGTTCGAGGGAGTCAGCCGGCCCGGGAAGGCCTCACTGCGTTCGCTGGGCGCTGCGGGCCGTCACACGATGTCGAGGACGTCGGTCACCGGCCTGCGGGGAGTCGCGGGACCCTCCGGCCCGTACCCGAGGCGGATCACCATCTGAACGTGGCCCATCGCCGCACCTGGATCACGCACAGCCCAGCGGAGCTCGGGCCACTCCAGTGCCTGGGAGGTCAGCGATGTGACCAGGCCGTCCTGGGTGGCCTGAAGCAGCACCCTTTCCATCGCCTGGCCGGCCCGCAGCCAGTCGACCGGCTTGTCGCCGGTGGTGCCCAGCAGCGCGAGACAGGGCCACTTCTCGAACGTCGCCGCCTCCCGGCCGGGAACCGGTCGCCCGCCGGCGAAGTCCCGCACCGGGGACGTGACGTCCCGTTGCCGAGGACCGAACGCGTAGGCGGGAATGCCCCCATTTCGCGAGTCGTCCTCTTCGGTTCCCGTGCCGGTCCACCGGGCCAGCTCCTCCCGGGCCTCGGGGTCGAGCGACTCGCGCGCTTCGGCGTCGTGAACCAGGTCGAGCACCTCTCGCACATGCCAGGCCTCGGGAACGTGCAGCCGGGCGCCTTCGAGGAGCGCCGCGCCGCGCAGTCCGTCCAGCACTTCCGCCGGGATCTCCTCGTCGGTGAAGGGGAAGCGGCTGGTGTGCCGACGGCGGATCGCCGGGTGGAGGTCGGCGAGATCGTCGTCCGGGCGCTTGGGCAGGTCGAGGCGGACCTCGGCGAACAGCCAGGGATCGGCGAGATCGGGGAGCAGCGTGGTGACGGGCTCCCTGCCTGCGTGAGCGACGGCCACGCGCAGATTGAGAATGGCGGCGCCGCACCCGAGGTGCAGGGCACGATGCGCCGGGTCGGCCTTCGGCAGCGTGCGTTCCAGGTCGGCGTGCAACTGCAGTGAACCCTTGTCCCGCAGGAAGCGGAATCTCCACGGTTGGGCGTTGTGCATGGACGGAGCCGCCGTGGCGTCCTCGACGAGGGCTGTCACGGAGGCCGCGTCGATCGGTGTCAGGGACACAAGATCCTCCGGTGGCGGATTGTGCATGGACGACGCCCGCGGCTGGTGCCGACGGTCAAGCCGCTCCCGATCACCAGCGTGGAGCGTGCGGCGCCTCGCCGCAAAGGGACCTTCTGGCCCGCCGCGGAAATCTTGCGGTTCTCACTCCGGCCACGTGCCGGTGCCACAGGGACGCCCGGGTACCGGGGCCGCCGCCCGCGGTCCTCGCCGGGCAGCCAGGGGCGAGTGACCCGACGGGCAACGGAGCGCGCTCTTGCGGTCCGCCGGACCGAGGCCGGAGCCTGACACGCCAGGACCCCATCGCGCCGGTCATCCGCCCTGTGACGGGGGCGGTGACCAGCGGTCGCACCGCACACGGCGGCCGGCCGGTCTCCGCCGGTTCGGCGCGCTTGTGCGTGGCGCCACGACCTTCGTTGCGTGGCACCACGACCTTCGTTGTTCGGGGGCACTACGAAAGTGGGCCGCGGGCGGCGCCGGTCACTGTCTAGGGTGCGGGCGTGGACGCGTCATCGAACATATGGGCCCGGGTACGGGCAGGACTGCGGTGGCTTGCCCCGCCGGAGCTGTGGTCCCGGCGCAGGATCGCGGGCGAGACCGTCCTCGCGCTCCTCCTGGGGCTCATTGGCGCCGGGCTGGCCGATGTGCTGGGGGCCACCGGGTCGGCTGCGTTCGGCGAGGGCGCCGCTGTAGCCCTGCTGTCGCTGCTGCGGCGCAGGCTGCCCGCGAGCGTGCTGGTGGTGACCTCCGGGCTGGCGCCGGTGTGTTACGGGTTGCTGCCACTGATGTTGGTCGTCGGCTGGTCGGCCGGCCGGCGGATCGCGGGCGCGGGCCGGGCACTGATCGCGTTCAGCGTCGCGTACGCGCTCCACCTCGTCGTCACGCTCGTCGACGAGTGGACGCCGCACATCCCCATGATCATCGTCCTGTTCACCACGCTCGCCTTCCTGGCGACGACGGTCGTGCCCGGTCTGGCCAGCCGCTACTGGACGCAGCGCAGGACCCTGCTGCAGACCCTTCAGGAGCGCAACACCCAACTGCTGCGTGAACGCGCCATGGTGGCCGGGCAGGCGCGGCTGCGCGAGCGGCAGCGGATCGCCCAGGACATGCACGACAGCCTCGGGCATCAGCTGGCGCTCATCTCCGTGCACACCGGCGCTCTGGAGGTCGACCGTGAGCTGACCTCCCACCAGCGGGAGGCGGTCGGGGTGCTCCGTGAGGCCTCGGTGACCGCGATGCACGAGCTGCGCGAGGTCGTCGGGATCCTCAGGGACGGGGTGGAGGCGTCCGCGCCGGTGGACGAGTCGGGGCGTGCCGCGCGCGGAACAGCGGGTATCGACGGGCTTGTCGAGGCGGCTCGGGCCGCGGGCACCACGGTGGAGCTGCGGCGTTCGGGAGAGGCCAGGCCGCTCGCGGCGGCAGCCGACCATGCGGCGTACCGCATCGCCCAGGAGGCGCTCACCAACGCGTACAAGCATGCGCCCGGCGCTGCCATCACCGTGGAGCTGCGGTACGAGCCCGACTCTTTCGTCGTCGAGATCGTCAACGAGCCTGCGGCCGCCGGTGGCGTGGGTGAGGTCGTCAGCGGCGGCCAGGGGCTGACGGGCCTGCACGAGCGCGCTCGGTTGGTCGGCGGCATGGTGCACGCGGGGTCGGCCTCAGGTGGCGGCTTCCGGGTGGCGGGCGTGCTGCCCTACGGCGTCGTGGAGGCCGCGCGCCCCCTGGGTGCCGAGCCCTTCGTCGATCAGACGGACGACTTCCGGCAGCAGTCGGCGGCGGTCCCGCTCGGGAACGGTGTTCCGGTCATGGACTGGACCCTTTCGGAGAAGGAGTTGGCGATGGGCGGCAGGATCGGGACCCGGAGCAGGAGTGGCGGAATCGCGCTGGGGTGCGGCATAGCGGTGGCAGCTCTGGTGCTGCTGGTCGTGGTGGGCGTCTTGGGGGTGTTCTTCCTGATGGGTTCCATGAACGACGCGATCATCGATCCCGGCAAGTACGAAGCGGTCGAGGTCGGCATGTCGGAGAAGGCCGTACGCGACCAGCTGCCGAGCGGCGACTCGATCGCGACGGCGGGGCTGTACGACAAGGGGCCGAAGAAGCCGGAAGGATCGCGGTGCCTGGTGCTGATGTCGTCCGAGACGGGAGACAGCATGGAGGAGGAGCCGGTGTTCCGGTTCTGCTTCAAGGACGGCAAGCTGATCGAGAAGAAGTCGTACGTCGTGAAGCGTTAGCGACGTGCAGCCGGAGACGTGGAGTGCCGGAGACCTGGAGTGCCGGCGATGTGAAGTGCTGGGGATGTGAAATGCCGGGCCGGCGCTCGGTCTTGGGCTTGGCCGTTGGGGCCAGGGGTCGGGCAGTGAGCCGGGCAGTGAGCACGCCCCGGCCCGGGTAGTGGGCCGGGGCGTGCGCCCGGCAGAATGCCAGGCCCGGGCGCCGCGCGGTGTCGCCTCGGGTGGGAGCAAGTACTGAGGATGCAGAGGGAGTTCCTGTGACCGGTTCGCCGATCCGGGTCGTGATCGCCGACGACGAGCCGCTGATCCGGGCCGGTATCCGGATGATCCTCACCTCCGACCGGGAGATCGAAGTGGTGGCGGAGGCGGCGAACGGCCGCGAGGCCGTCGACCTGGCTCGGTCGCACAGTGCGGACGTGGTGCTGCTCGACATACAGATGCCGGTCATGGACGGTCTCACCGCCCTGCCGGAGCTGCGCAGAGCGGTGCCGGCGACACGGGTGATCATCCTGACGACCTTCGGCGAGCGGGAGAATGTGCTGCGGGCGCTGGAGCACGGCGGCGCCGGGTTCCTGCTCAAGGACACCGCGCCCGCGGAGCTGATCCGCGCGGTGCGGGCGGCGGCCGCCGGAGACGCCTATCTGTCGCCCGGCGCCACCCGGCATGTGGTGGACCAGCTGGCCTCGGGGCGGGCCGCGGCGCGTGGCGAGGAGGCCAGGGCGAGGGTGACGGCGCTGAGTGAACGGGAGCGGGACGTGCTGGCGCTGCTCGGTGAGGGGCTGTCCAACGCGGACGCGGGGCGGCGGCTGCATATGAGCGAGGCCACGGTGAAAACCTATGTGAGCCGGATCCTGGCCAAGCTGGAGTGCGAGAACAGGGTGCAGGCGGCGTTGCTGGCGCGGGACGCGGGTCTGTAGCGGCGCCGGGTTCGGCGCGGCCCTGGCTGCGGCGGCCACTGGCTGTGGCTGTGGTTCTGGCTGTGGTTCTGGCTCTGACTGTGGGCGCGGCGCGGCGCGGGTGTGGCTGTGGTTCTGGCTCTGACTGTGGGCGCGGCGCGGCGCGGGCGTGGCTGTGGCTTTGGGGCTGGGCCGGGCTGGGCCGGGGTGCGGCCTCTTGGCCCTGCGCTGCGATGTTTCACGTGGAACATCGGCGGCGGAGGGGCGGGGACGGCTGAGCCGCCCCCGCCATAGCCGTCACGCGGCGAGTCGTGCCGCCAGTTCCTTGGCCTTCTGTACGGCCTCTTCGAACGCCTTGGTGCGGGACGCCTCGGCGAGCGGGATCAGCTGGGCCATCTCCGGCTTGGTCGGGGCGAGCGTCAGCTCGGGAACGATGAAGTCGACCTCGGCGCCGAGCATGCCGGTGAAGACCTTCTCCAGGTAGTTCTGGACGAACTCGAAGTCCTCACGCGGAGTGCCGGGAGCGTACGAGCCGCCACGGCTGGCGACCACGGTGACCGGGGTGCCCGCCACCGGCCCGTCCGGGCCCGCGTTGTGGCCCACGATGATCACCTGGTCAAGCCACGCCTTGAGCGTGGAGGGGATCGTGAAGTTGTACATGGGCGCCCCGATCAGCACGGCGTCGGCAGCGGTGAGTTCGGCGGCGAGCTCGGCGCGGAGCGCGTTGCCCGCGCCTGCGGAGACCGCGGCGAAGTCCAGGTGGGGCAGCGGGTTCGCGGCCAGATCGCGGTAGACGACCGTGCCCTCCGGGTGCTCCTCCTGCCAGGCCTTCACAAAGGCGGCGGTGACGTCGCGCGATGCGGAGCCCTGGGGGAAGACGGCGGAATCGATGTGCAGCAGCGTGGCCATGAGTTTCTCCATGAGAGGGCGGGCGGCGGTCGGAGGGCGCACCCGTGGGTTAGTTTTTCCGTGCGTAACTACGAATACCATAGGTACTTACTTTTTCTCACCCCCTCACGGGATGGCAGTACTCTGGATCCATGGCTGAACACGGGGAGCACACGTGCAAGAAGGTCGACGGGGGGATCACGCGCGTCTTCGGGCTGTTCGGCAAGCGCTGGACCGGGCTCATCGTGGCCGTGCTGATGCAGCGGCCCGTGTACTTCGCGGAGCTGCGGCGGGCGATCCCGGGTATCAGTGAGCGCATGCTCTCCGACCGGCTGACCGAGCTCGGCGCTGCCGGGCTTGTCGTGCGAGAGGTCGACGAGGGGCCTCCCCTGCGCGTCGCCTACCGTCTGACAGAGGCCGGCGCGGCGCTGGAACCCGCGCTCAAGGAGCTGGGGCGCTGGGCGGAGGCGTATCTGCCGGACGGTGTGCGCGGCGACGGAGCGTGCTGACCTGACCGGATGCGGCTCACGACCTGCTGGGGCGGGGTGCTCGCGAGGTTATCCACAGGGGGAGACGGCTGCCGGGCTGGGCGGTACGGTCATGGGCAGTTGATGTTGTACGGCGACGGGGGAGGCGGTCCCGCCATGGGTGAGGTGGAAGCGGTCATGCCGGTCCAGCGGAGGGCTTCGGGAGACATACGCGTTCCGGAGGTCCCTGGCTTCGCCCCGCGCATCGCGGGCACTGTGCCGGACTCGCCGAGGGAGGCCGGCAAGGCGCTGCGGGACCGGGTGCCGCGCTCGTCGCACGATTCGCTGGTGATGCCGACGGGGCGGCCGGACGCGGTGCGGGCCGTGGAGGAATCCAGCCGCGGCCGGGTGCCCGAACTCGCGCCGATCCGGGTGGGACGGATGGCCGCGACCCCCTTCGCCTTTCTGCGCGGCGCTGCCGGGCTGATGGCGCACGACCTGGTGGGCACACCGGTCACCGGCGTCCCGGCGCAGATCTGCGGCGACGCGCACGCGGCGAACTTCGGCCTTTACGGCGACGCGCGCGGACGCCTTGTGATCGACCTGAACGACTTCGACGAGACCGTGACCGGGCCGTGGGAGTGGGACCTCAAGCGGCTCGCCACCTCGATCGTGCTGGCGGGGCGCGAGGCGGGCGCCGACGAGGAGACCTGCCGCAAGGCCGCGTTCGACGTGGCCGGGGCGTACCGGCGGACCATGCGCCTGCTGGCCAAGCTCCCGGTCCTGGACGCGTGGAACGCGATCGCGGACGAGGAGCTCGTCTCCCACACGGACGCCCGGGACCTCCTCGGCACGCTGGAGCGGGTCTCTGAGAAGGCCCGCAGCAACACGAGCGCGCGGTTCGCCGCCAAGTCGACCGAGGCCGGTCCGGACGGGGGCCGCCGGTTTGTGGACGCCCCGCCCGTGCTGCGCCGGGTGCCGGACGCGGAGGCGGCCGCTGTCGCGTCGTCGCTCGGTTCGTATCTGGAGACCCTCTCCGAGGACCGGCTGCCGCTCCTCGCCCGGTACGCGATCCACGATGTGGCGTTCCGGGTCGTCGGCACCGGAAGCGTGGGGACCCGGTCCTATGTGGTGCTGCTGATAGACCACCGGGGCGAGCCCCTTGTGCTCCAGGTGAAGGAGGCGCGGGCATCCGCTCTGCTGCCGTATCTGAAGGCTGCCGGCTTCGACGCATCCGAGGTGGAGCACGAGGGGCGCCGCGTGGTGCTGGGGCAGAAGCGGATGCAGGTCGTCAGCGACATCCTGCTGGGCTGGACGACGGTGGAGGGCCGGCCCTTCCAGGTCCGGCAGTTCAGGAACCGCAAGGGCAGCGTCGACCCGGCAGCCCTCGCGGCCGACCATGTGGACGACTACGCACGTATGACGGGCGCGCTGCTGGCCCGCGCGCACGCGCACAGTGTCGATCCGCGGCTGGTCGCCGGCTACTGCGGGAAGAACGAAGAGCTGGACGAGGCCGTGGCGGGCTTCGCCGTGGTGTACGCGGACCGTACGGAAGCGGACCACGCGGAGCTGGTGGCGGCCGTGCGCAGCGGTCGGATAGCCGCCGAGCTCGGGGTGTGACGGGCTTGAGGCTCGGCCGCCCGCCGGGGCGGCCGAGCCTCTGCCATACGCTGGGCAGGTGACCCAGGACGCTCCCGGGGGCCCGACGACCCGGAACGACGACGAGCAGGACGACCACCGCGTGGACGAGCAGAACGTGCAGAACGTGCAGGGCGCGCAGAACACGCAGGGTTCGCATGGCGACCGGAATGCGTCGGCGGGCGGTGAGCGCCCCGAGGCGCGGCTGGAGAAGGCCGTGCGCGCGGCGGAGCAGGCGCTGATCGAGTTCGAGATCGCGGTGGAGACCTTCCGGGTCGAGGTGGAGAACTTCTCCCGCCTGCACCACCAGAAGCTCGGCCCGATGTACTCCCGGCTGGACGAGCTGGACGCCCTGATCGCGGAGGCTCGCGCGGCAAGGAGCGGTGACCCGGAGGACCTGCGCAAGGCGCAGGAGGCACGGGCCATCGTGATGCCGATGCCCGGCGTCGAGGAGCTCTTCCACAGCTGGATCGATTCGGACGGCCTCTCGCCCGAGGCCGCCGCGATGCTGACCGACCGGGCCGTGCAGCCTCCGAAGCGGGTGCGCCCCACTGAGGAGGTGCGCAAGCTCTACCGTGAGCTCGCCCGCAAGGCCCACCCGGACCTGGCGCAGGACGAGAAGGAGCGGCAGCGCCGGGAGGAGTTCATCACCCGGGTGAACGCTGCGTACGGCCGAGGGGACGAGGCCCTGCTGCGGGAGCTTTCGCAGGAGTGGGATGCAGGACCGGTGCCGCAGGCGCCCCGGCTCAGCGAGAGCGAGGAGCTCTACGCCCGCCTTGAATGGCTGGCGCAGCGCAAGGAGCTGCTGACCGTGGTCGCCCGGGAGCTGGAGGACAGCGCGATCGGCGCGATGCTGCGGATGGCGCCCGACGACCCGGACCGGCTGCTGGAGGAGATCGCCGAGCAGCTGCTGGCGCAGGTCGCGGAGCGTGAGGCCGAGCTCGCCGGACTGGTGCAGTAGGTTTCCAGGGAGGTTCGTCTCGCGCCTCGCGCGTGCGGGCGGGCACGAGACAGCCACGACAGGTACGAGAGAAGGCCAGACCCATGAATTTCGCCCCACTGCCCTCGGTGGACGTCGCGTCCGTGCCGGCCGACGGTCTGGTGCTCGACGTCCGGGAGGACGACGAGTGGGCGGCCGGTCATGTCGAGGGTGCGCTGCACGTCCCGATCAGCGACTTCGTCGCCCGCTTCGGTGAGGTCACGGAGGCCGTGGCCGAAGGGCGGCGCGCCTATGTGATGTGCCGGGTCGGCGGCCGGTCCGCCCAGGTCACCCAGTATCTGGTCCAGCAGGGCATCGACGCTGTGAACATCGACGGCGGGATGCAGGCCTGGGACGCCGCCGGACGCCCGATGATCACGGAGGACGGCAGCCCGGCGTTCGTCCTGTAGCTCCGGCCTCCTGAGTGAGGGCTCTGGGGCGCCCGGGCCATCAGCCCAGGGGGTGGGCGGCGAGCAGGTTGCCCAGGGCCTCCTCGTGGGCCGCGGCGGGGCCGAGTGAGAGCTCCAGCTGCTTGGCCCAGGCGTGGTACCGGTGCAGGGGGTAGTCGGTGTCCGCGCCGAATCCGCCGTGCAGATGCTGTGCGGTCTGGACGACCCGGCGTACGCCTTCGGACGCCCAGATCTTGGCCACCGCCACATCGCCGGACACGGGCAGCCCGCTCCCTGTCGCCGTGCCCTGCTCCTGGGAGACGCTCAGCCGCCAGGCGGCCTGCCAGAGGGTGGCCTCCATGGCGCGCAGATCGATGTAGCGGTCGGCGGCCTGCACGGCGACGGCTTGGAAGGTCGCGACGGGGAAGCCGAACTGCTCGCGCTTGCCCGTGTATTCACTCGTCATCGCCAGCACGCGTTCACCAAGGCCGAGGGCGAGGGCACAGGTGCCGGTGGCGAGCAGTTCCCGCAGCCACTCCCAGGCTCCCTCGGCATCGATCAGCGCGGTGCCGTCGATGCGTACGGCGTCGAGCCGGACTTCCGCGAACAGTTCGCCGTTGGTGGAGATCTGCTCGGCGAAACTGACCCCGTCCAGGCCGCGGGGGACCAGGGCGAGCACGGCGCGGCCGTCCTCGGTGTGGGCGGGCACCGCGATGCGGTCCGCGTTCTGTGCCCAGGGCACCCCGGTCTGGACTCCGTCGAGGGTCCAGGTGGTGCCATCGCCGGGCTCGCGGCGGGCGGTGACGGCACGCTCGGCAGGGTCGTGGCCGGTGCGGCCGTTGGCGCCGACGGTCAGCACCAGTTCGCCGCGGCCGACCCGGGGGAGAACGTCGGCGCTCAGCTCCGCGCTGCCGTAGCGCTGTACGGCCATCGCGACCACGCTGGTCTCCAGGAGCGGCACTCGGGCCAGCACCTTCGCCGATTCGCGCAGCACCAGGCAGAGCGCGATGGGGTCCAGGTCCGCCCCGCCGTGCTCCGGTGCGAGCACCAGGCTCAGCAGGTCGGCGTCCGTGAGCCTGGCCCACAGCGGCCGGTCGAAGTCCTCGGCCACCGCGCCCTGGGTGAGCGCGGGGCTCGGCACTCCGTCGGGCGCGACGCCCGAGAAGACCGCCTGAGCCGCCTCGACGGCCGCCTGCTGCTCCTCGGTGAAGGTGAAGTCCACAACCCTGTCCTCCCACGCACCGACATCTGACGGGTCGTCAAGATAGAACAGGTTCTATCGGAAGGGAATGGTGCCGACGGCACGGAGCGGAACAGTGCCGTCAGCGGTCGAAGTCCAGCTCCACCTCGGACGTCACCGGATGCGACTGGCAGGCCAGCACATAGCCCGCCTCCGTCTCCTCCTGCTCCAGGGCGAAGTTGCGGTCCATTCGCACGTCTCCCGAGACCAGGAATGCCCGGCAGGTCCCGCACACCCCTCCCTTGCAGGCGTACGGCGCGTCGGAGCGGGCCCGCAGGACCGTCTCCAGCAACGACTCCCCTTCCTGCACCGGCCAATTGCCCGAGCGGCCGTCCAGCGTCGCCGTCAGTGTGCTGTGCGCGGGCGCGGCGACGGGGGCCGGAGCCGGTGCGCTGTCCACATGGAAGATCTCCTCATGGATACGGCTCCGGTCGACGCCCAGCCCGCGCAGCGCCCGCTCGGCGCCCTGGACGAGACCGAACGGCCCGCAGAGGAACCAGCCGTCCACCTCCGGTACCGGAAGCAGCGCCGGCAGCAGGTCCGTAAGCCGCTCCTGGTCGAGCCGGCCCGACGGCAGACCCGCCTGCTGCTCTTCCCGGGAGAGCACCGTAATCAGCTGAAAACGGTCCGGGTAGCGGTCCTTGAGGTCGGCCACATCGTCCAGGAACATCGTCGACGCCGCGGTGCGGTCGCTGCGGATCAGACAGAACCTGGCCTCCGGCTCCCGCGCCAGCAGCGTCGCCGCGATCGACAGCACCGGCGTGATTCCGCTGCCGCCGACGATCGCCGCGAAGTGCCCGACGCGCGGCTCCAGGACGAACCGGCCCATCGGCTGCATGACCTCGACCGTGTCCCCGACCGAGAGCTCCTTGAGCGCGTACGTCGAGAACTCGCCGCCGTCGACCAGCCGGATACCCACGCGCAGCACCGGATCCTCGCCGGCAAGGGAGGCCGGCGCGCAGATCGAGTACGTACGCCGGATCTCCTCGCCGTTCGCCCCCGTCCGGCGGATGGCGATGTGCTGGCCGGGCGTATGGCGGAAGGCGTCGCGCAGATCGGCGGGGACCGCGAGGGTGACGGCCACCGAATCGTCCGTCAGTCGCTCGACCTCGCTGACCCGGAGCGGATGGAACATCTACAACTCCTTGAAGTGGTCGAACGGTTCGCGGCAGGCCGTACAGCGGCGCAGTGCCTTGCACGCGGTGGAGGAGAACCGGCTCAGCAGCTCCGTGTCGGTGGAGCCGCAGTGCGGGCAGCGCACGGTGAGCGTGAGTGGGACCGGCCCGTCCGTGCCGCCCGGGCGGGGCGGGGCTATCCCGAACTCCGCGAGCTTGCGCCGTCCCTCCGCGCTGATGTCGTCCGTCGACCAGGCGGGGGAGAGCACTTTGACCACCGACACCTCCGGTATGCCGTGGTCGTGCAGCACCCGCTCGATGTCCGAGGACATGGCTTCGATGGCGGGGCAGCCGGTGTACGTAGGGGTGAGCTCGACCTCGACCCTGCCGGGTCCGAGTATTTGCACTCCGCGGAGCACGCCGAGCTCCTCCAGAGTCAGCACGGGCAGCTCCGGGTCGGGCACGGACCCGGCCAGCCTGCGCAGCTCGGCTTCCAGCAGTGTGTCGGTCACCATGACGCCCCCGGGTGGCTGCGGTGCAGATGCTGCATCTCGGCCAGCATCCGCCCGAACGGCTCCGTGTGCAGTCCCTGCCGGCCGGCGCCCGCCGACCAGGCTCCGGTGTCCGCCGTGTCCGGCACGGTCAGCGTGGCGCGCTCCAGCACGGCGGTGACCGACTCCAGCCAGCCTGCCCGCAGCGCCTGCCAGTCCACCTCAAGACCTTCCACCGGCTGGAACATCTCGCCCGTGAACCGCCACAGTGCGTCACAGGCCCGCTGCATCCGCTCATGGCTCTCGGCCGTGCCGTCGCCCAGCCGCAGGGTCCACTGCTCGGCGTGGTCCTGGTGGTAGGCGACTTCCTTGACCGCCTTCGCCGCCAGCCCCGCGAATTCGCTGTCGCCCGTCGCGAGCGAGCCGAACAGCAGCCGCTGGAAGGTGGAGAAGTAGAGCTGGCGGACGATCGTGTGGGCGAAGTCGCCGTTCGGCTGCTCGACCAGCTGGAGGTTGCGGAAGGCCCGCTCCTCGCGGAGGTAGGCCAGCTCGTCCTCGTCACCGACGAGGGAGAGCAGCGTCCTTGCCTGTCCCAGCAGGTCAAGAGCGATGTTGGCCAGGGCGACCTCTTCCTCCAGGACCGGGGCGTGCCCGGCCCACTCCCCCAGCCGGTGCGAGAGCACCAGCGCGTCGTCGCCCAGCGCGAGTGCGGCGGTCACAGGTGCTTCACCCCTTCCGGGATGTCGTAGAAGGTCGGGTGCCGGTACGGCTTGTCGGCGGACGGCTCGAAGAACGGGTCCTTCTCGTCCGGGGACGAAGCGGTGATCGCCGCGGAGGGCACCACCCAGATGGAGATGCCTTCATTGCGCCGGGTGTAGAGGTCGCGGGCATTGCGCAGGGCCATCTCGGCGTCCGGCGCGTGCAGGCTGCCCGCGTGGGTGTGGGACAGTCCGCGGCGGGAGCGCACAAACACCTCCCACAGTGGCCAGTCGGTCGAGCTGCTCATGCCTTCGCCTCCACCTGCGCCTCGTCGCGCTTCTCGTTCGACACGGTCTTCGCGGCATGGGCCGCGGCCGCTTCACGCACCCAGGCGCCTTCCTCGTGGGCCCGGCGCCGCTGGGTGATCCGCTGTTCGTTGCACGGGCCGTTGCCCTTCAGGACCTGCCAGAACTCGTCCCAGTCGATCGCGCCGAAGTCGTAGTGACCGCGCTCCTCGTTCCACCGCAGATCCGGGTCCGGCAGGGTCAGTCCCAGGGCCTCCGCCTGCGGGACGCAGATGTCGACGAAGCGCTGGCGCAGCTCGTCGTTCGAATGCCGCTTGATCTTCCATGCCATGGACTGCGCCGAGTGGGCGGATGCGTCGTCCGGTGGGCCGAACATCATCAGGGACGGCCACCACCACCGGTCCACCGCGTCCTGTGCCATCTCGCGCTGCGCGGGGGTGCCCTGCGAGAGGGCGAGCAGCAGCTCGTACCCCTGGCGCTGGTGGAAGGACTCCTCCTTGCAGATCCGGACCATCGCGCGAGCGTACGGACCGTAGGAGCAGCGGCAGAGCGGCACCTGGTTGGTGATCGCGGCGCCGTCGACCAGCCAGCCGATGGCGCCGACGTCGGCCCAGGTCAGCGTCGGGTAGTTGAAGATCGACGAGTACTTCTGGCGGCCGGAGTGGAGCTTGTCCAGCAGCTCGTCGCGGCCGGCTCCCAGCGTCTCCGTGGCGCTGTACAGATACAGGCCGTGGCCCGCCTCGTCCTGCACCTTGGCCATGAGGATGGCCTTACGGCGCAAGGAAGGCGCGCGCGTGATCCAGTTCGCCTCGGGCTGCATGCCGATGATCTCGGAATGCGCATGCTGCGCCATCTGGCGGATCAGCGATGCGCGGTAGTCGTCGGGCATCCAGTCACGAGGCTCGATGCGCTCGTCGGCGGCCACGGCGGCATCGAACCGCGCCTGGTGCGTCATAGCCGCAGTCGTCTCTGCAGTCACTGCCGTCATCGGGCCCCCTACCGACCGATCGTTCGGTTGAATGACTTCAATGGTGAGTCGGCGGCCCGTAAGGTGTCAACCCTGTGGATAACCGCGGTGGACCAATGGGGATCGGGGCGGGATGGACTCGTACGACGACGAGGGCGCCAAGCGCGTCGAGGCGGCTTCGGCTGCCGGGTCCGGAGAGATACGCGAAACGGGCGGGACTGGCGGGACTACCGGGGCGGACGAGGCGCGTGCCAGCAGCGGAATAGAGAGCCTCTCCCTCCCCTACCAGGTGGTGGCCGCGGTCGCCCTCGCGCTCGTCGGAGTCCTCGCCTGCATCCACCTGGCCATGGTCTTTCTGCACGTCGCGCCCTCGAACACCGTGACCAAGCAGCACGGCAAGTTCGTCGACGGATGGATCTACCCCGAGTTCGAGCAGAACTGGAAGCTCTTCGCCCCCAACCCGCTGCAGCAGAACATCGCCGTGCAGGTGCGCGCCGAGGTCGCCGGCGATGACGGCGGCCGCAGGACCACCAAATGGATCGACCTCTCGGCCGAGGACGGCGAGGCGATCCGCGGCAATCTCCTCCCCAGCCATGTCAACCAGAACGAGCTGCGCCGCGGCTGGGACTTCTACGCCAACTCGCACACCGACGACAACAAGCCCAACGGCCTGCGTGGTCAGCTCTCCGAGCGATACATCCGCCGCATCGTGATGCTGCGCCTGGAGAATCACGGCCTCGGCGGCCGCGTCGAGCGCATCCAGCTCCGCTCCGCCACGCGCTCCGTGCACGCACCGGTGTGGAGCGAGGAGAAGACGGACACCCGGCCGTTCTACCGGGTGCTCCCCTGGTGGACGGTGACCTCCGCGGACCTGCCACTCGGCGCGCGGAACAGCACGGCGGCAGGCACCGGCAGTACGGAGGCGGGCAAGTGACCCAGACCCTCGACCGCAGGCTGGCAGGTGCCATCCAGCGCGTGACATCGACAGCCCTCGGCCCGTACCAGAGCGCCGTCGTACGCATCGGCTTCTCCGCCACCTGGCTGTTCTTCCTGCTGCGCGAGTTCCCCCACCGACGGGAGCTCTACGGACCCGAGGGCCCGTGGGGCTGGGACATGGCTCAGCAGCTGATCGCCGGCAACCACGCCTTCACCGCGCTGATGTGGTCCGACAGCGTGGTCTGGTTCGAGGCCGTGTACGCCGTCGCCGTGCTCTCCAGCGCGCTGCTGATGCTCGGCTGGCGCACCCGCGCCATGTCGGTCCTGTTCATGGTCGGTGTGCTGTCGCTGCAGAACCGGTCCATCTTCATGGGCGACGGCGGCGACAACGTGATCCATCTGATGGCGATCTATCTGGTCTTCACCCGCTGTGGTCAGGTGTGGTCCCTGGACTCCCGGCGCTCGGCGCGCGGTGCGGCACGGGACTGGGCGGGGCCGGTGCTGTGGTCGGGCCTCGGCGTACTTCTCGTCGTGGGGACGGTCCTGGACCGGCTCGGCAGCGAACGCTGGATTCCCCTCCTGCTCTGGGGGGTGTGGGTCTTCCAAGGTGTCTGGTGGGCGGTCACTCGTCACACGCCGCAGAGCGAGCCGCGAAGGCTGCTCGACGTCCTCGCCAACCTCATCCACAATGCCGCGCTCGTGGTGATCATGGTCGAGGTCTGTCTGATCTACGCCACGGCCGGCTGGTACAAGATCCAGGGCTCGCGCTGGCAGGACGGCAGCGCCCTGTACTACCCGCTCAAGCTCGACTACTTCACGCCATGGCCCGCGCTCTCCGACATCCTGGGTGCCAGCGGCCTGATCGTCATGGTGCTGACGTACGGCACGGTCATCGTGCAGGTCGCCTTCCCGTTCACGCTGTTCAACCGGAAGGTCAAGAACGTCCTGCTGGTGGCGATGATGCTGGAGCACGCCGGAATCGCCCTGCTGCTCGGTCTGCCGTTCTTCTCGCTCGCGATGATCGCCGCCGACTCGGTCTTCCTGCCGACCTCCTTCCTGCGCCGGCTCGGGGGCTGGGTGGCACAGGGCCGGGACCGCGTGCTCTCACGTCCGGTACACGTCCCCGAGCAGCGCGGCGCGCCCGAGGACCAGGACACCCGTACCCTCGTCGGGTGAGCAGCGTGACCCAGGAACCCGTTCAGTACGACGACGGCTACAGCCCCGAGATCGGCGTCGGCCCCCATCCGCGCCCCTGGCCGGAGGGCGGCCACTACGACCCCGAGCTGCTCGCCGACGGGGACCGGCGCAATGTCGTCGACCGGTACCGGTACTGGACGCGGGAGGCGATCGTCGCCGATCTGGACACCCGGCGGCATGACTTCCATGTGGCCGTGGAGAACTGGGGCCACGACTTCAACATCGGCTCCGTCGTCCGGACGGCCAACGCCTTCCTGGCGAAGGAGATCCACATCGTGGGGCGGCGGCGCTGGAACCGGCGCGGTGCGATGGTCACCGACCGGTACCAGCATGTACGCCACCACCCGGACACGGAGTCGCTGACCGCCTGGGCGGAAGCCGAGCAGCTGCCGATCATCGGGATCGACAATCTGCCGGGCGCCGTACCGCTGGAGCGGACCGTGCTGCCCAGGCGGTGTCTGCTCCTCTTCGGGCAGGAGGGCCCCGGGCTGACCGAAGAGGCGCGCGAGCACGCCTCGATGGTGTGCTCGATCGCCCAGTTCGGCTCGACCCGCTCGATCAACGCGGGGGCGGCCGCCGCGATCGCGATGCACGCGTGGGTGCAGCGTTACGCGGACGTGCCGCCGACGCTGTAACTCCTGCGGTACATCCTGCGGCGTCCCGGGCTGGGATTCTCTCCCTTGCCCCGAGCGCCCTCATGTCCGGGGGCTTCGCCCCGGAACCCCGCGCTTCGGCGTCCCCTGCGGGCGCAGGGGCCTAGGCCCTGTCCGGGCGATCTTCGAGGAACAGGCGCGGCCCGCGGGGTCATGCCTGGCGGCGGACCTCCACCACACGGAAGCGGTTCGAGACGAAGGCGCCGTCACACAGCGCTGCGTTCGCCGCCGGGTTGCCGCCGGAACCGTGGAAGTCCGAGAAGGCCGCCGTCTGGTTCACATAGACCCCGCCCGTCAGGTTCAGCGAGAGCTGCGCGGACTCCTCCAGGCAGACCTCCTCGACCGCCCGCTCGGTGTCCGCCGAGGTCGTGTAGGCGCCGACGGTCATCGCGCCCTTGTCGCGCACCGTGCGGCGCAGCAGCTCCACCGCGTCGGCCGTCGAGTCGACCGCGACCGCGAACGACACCGGGCCGAAGCACTCCGACATGTACGACGCCTCGTCGTCGGGCTTGGCGCCGTCCAGCTTCACGATCAACGGCGTGCGCACCACGGCGTCCGGGAACTCCGGGTTGACGACCTCGCGTGAGGGCAGGGCCACCTCGCCCAGACCGGCCGCCTCCTCCAGCCGGGCCTTCACATCGGGGTTGACCAGGGCGCCCAGGAGCGCGTTCGCCCTGGCGTCGTCGCCGAGCAGGCCGCCCACCGAGGCGGCGAGGTCGGCGACCACCTCGTCGTACGACTTATGGCCGTCGTCCGTGGCGATGCCGTCGCGCGGGATCAGCAGATTCTGCGGGGTGGTGCACATCTGGCCGCTGTACAGGGAGAGAGAGAAGGCCAGGTTGGCCAGCATCCCCTTGTAGTTGTCGGTGGAGTCGACCACCACCGTGTTGACACCGGCCTTCTCGGTGTAGACCTGCGCCTGGCGGGCGTTGGCCTCCAGCCAGTCTCCGAAGGCGGTGGAGCCCGTGTAGTCGATGATCTTGATCTCGGGACGGACGGCGAGGGTCTTCGCGATGCCTTCACCCGGGCGCTCGACGGCCAGTGCCACCAGGTTGGGATCGAAGCCCGCCTCGCCGAGCACCTCGCGCGCGACCCGCACTGTCAGTGCCAGGGGCAGGACCGCGCGAGGGTGCGGCTTGACCAGGACCGGGTTGCCGGTGGCCAGAGAGGCGAACAGGCCCGGGTACCCGTTCCACGTCGGGAACGTGTTGCAGCCGATCAGGAGCGAGATGCCGCGCGGCGCGGCGGTGAAGACCTTCCGCAGTTCCAGGGGGTCGCGCTTGCCCTGGGGCTTGGACCAGTCGGCCGCCTGCGGGGTGCGCGTCTGCTCCTCGTAGGCGTACGCCACCGCCTCCAGGCCGCGGTCCTGGGCGTGCGGGCCGCCCGCCTGGAACGCCATCATGAAGGCCTGGCCGCTCGTGTGCATGACAGCATGCGCGAACTCGTGCGTGCGCGCGCTGATCCGCGACAGGATCTCCAGGCAGACCAGGGCACGGGTCTCGGGGCCCGCCTCGCGCCAGGCCGCCATGCCCGCGCGCATCGCGGGCAGCAGGACGTCGATGTCCGGGTGCGGATACTCGATGCCGAGCGCCGGGCCGTACGGCGACACTTCGCCGCCGGTCCAGCCGTCGGTGCCGGGCTGGTCGAGCTCGAAACGGGTGCCGAGCAGGGCCTGGTACGCCGCGAGGCCGTCGGAGGCGCTCTGGGAGCCCCCCTCGCCGTACGCCTTCGGATGCTCAGGATGCGGAGACCAGTACGCCCGCGAGCGGATCGCTTCGAGGGCCTGGTCGAGCGTCGGCCGGTGGGTCTCGGTCAGCTGCATGAAAGACCAACTCCTCGATGAGCTGGGCAGGGGAACGCGGACAGAGTTAGAGTAACCGAACGATCGGTCGGGACAAGGGGGGTCCGCGGAACCTGTGGACAAGTCGTAGGGGAGGATCACAGTCATGACCGTCACCGATGCCACCACCGGCACCAGCGGCACCAACGCCATCGCGCCGAGCCGTACCGTCGCCGTCGTCGGCGCCGGGACCATGGGCCAGGGCATCGCGCAGGTCGCGCTGCTCGCCGGCCATCGTGTGCGCCTCTACGACGTCGTTCCCGACCAGGTGGAAGCCGCCGCCGGTGCGATCCTCGCCCGACTGGAGCGGCTGGTTGCAAAGGGGCGGCTGGCCGAGGACGCGCGCGGCGCGGCGGCGCTCCGGCTGGAGCGGACGACCGACCTCGCGCAGCTCGCCGACAGTGCGCTCGTCATCGAGGCGATCGTTGAACAGCTCCCCGTCAAGCAGGAGCTCTTCGGCGCACTGGAGAACATCGTCGCCGACGACTGCATCCTCGCCACCAACACCTCCTCGCTCTCCGTCACCGCCATCGCGGGCGCCCTGCGCCGGCCCGGCCGATTCGTCGGACTGCACTTCTTCAATCCCGCCCCGCTACTCCCCCTGGTCGAGGTCGTCAGTGGCTTCGCCACCGACGCGGACGTGGCCACGCGCACGTACGCGACGGCGAAGGCCTGGGGGAAGACCCCGGTGCGCTGCACCGACACCCCGGGATTCATCGTCAACCGCATAGCCAGGCCCTTCTACGCGGAGGCCTTCGCCGTCTACGAGGAGCGCGGCGCCGACCCTGCCACCATCGATGCGGTCCTGCGCGAGTGCGGCGGCTTCAAGATGGGCGCGTTCGAGCTGACCGACCTGATCGGCCAGGACGTCAACGAGGCGGTCACCCGCTCCGTGTGGGAGTCGTTCTTCCAGAGCGCGAAGTTCACGCCGTCCCTCGCCCAGCGCCGCCTGGTGGAGTCGGGCCGCCTCGGCCGCAAGTCGGGCCGGGGCTGGTTCTCGTACGAGGACGGGGCCGAGCGTCCCGAGCCGCACACCGCTCCGGCGACCGAGCCGCCCTCGCACATCACCGTCGAGGGCGACCTGGGCCCGGCCGGGGAGCTGCTCGCGATGTGCCGCGAGGCCGGCATCACCGTGCGTGAGGAGGAGGAAGACCGGGGGACCCGCATCCTGCTGCCGAGCGGCGGGCAGCTGGTGCTCGCCGACGGTCAGACGTCCGCCGAGTTCCGCGATGTCGTCTACTTCGACCTGGCGCTCGACTACCGGGCGGCGACCCGGATCGCGCTGTCCGCGTCAGAGGTCACCGAGTGGGAGACGCTCCGGCAGTCGATCGGCCTGTTCCAGGCTCTCGGCAAGAGCGTCAGCGTCATCGGCGACGTACCGGGCATGATCGTCGCGCGTACGGTCGCGATGCTGGTGGACGTGGCGGCCGACGCCGTCGCCAGGGGTGTCGCGTCCGCCGAGGACATCGACACGGCGATGCGGCTCGGCGTCAACTACCCGATCGGCCCGGTCGAGTGGGGCCGCAGGCTTGGCCGCGCCTGGGCGCACGAACTGCTCGACGAACTCCACGCGCGCGTGCCCACCGGCCGCTATGCGCCGTCCCTGGGGCTCTACCGCCAGACGTACGTCGAGATGAAGGGCGAGTAGGTCCCATGACGACCGCCAAGCGCGACACGTACACCCCCGAGACGCTGCTGTCCGTCGCCGTCCAGGTCTTCAATGACCGCGGCTACGACGGCACCTCCATGGAGCACCTCTCCAAGGCCGCAGGGATCTCCAAGTCGTCGATATACCACCATGTGGCGGGCAAGGAGGAGCTGCTGCGGCGCGCGGTCAGCCGGGCGCTCGACGGGCTCTTCGGGATTCTCGACGAGCCGGGCGCGGTGCGTGGGCGGGCCATGGAGCGGGTCGAGTACGTGACCCGCCGCACCGTCGAGGTGCTGATGGCCGAGCTGCCTTACGTGACGCTGTTGCTGCGGGTACGGGGCAACACCCGGACCGAGCGCTGGGCCATGGAGCGACGCCGGGAGTTCGACCACCGCGTCGCCGATCTGCTCAAGGCCGCCGCCGCGGAAGGCGATCTTCGCGCCGACATGGACATGCGGCTCGCGACCCGGCTGCTCTTCGGCATGGTCAACTCCCTGGTGGAGTGGTACCGGCCGCAGGCCGGCAGTGGATACGACCGGGACCAGGTCGCCGACGCGGTCGTACGGCTCGCCTTCGACGGGCTCCGCACCGCCCACTGAGACGGGCTGCGAACCAGCCACTGAGACGGGCTCCGCGCCGGCCCTGAGTCGGGCGTCGCACCGGCTCCTGACCTCGTGCCCATATCCGTACCCGGACCCGGCCGACCCGCTCAGCGGGTCGGATCCGGGTCCAGGTCCGTCTCCTCGAAGACCAGCAGCGTGCGTGTGGAGAGCACCTCGGGGATCGACTGGAGCTTGGTCAGGACGAGTTCGCGCAGTGTGCGGTTGTCCGGCGTGTGGACCAGCAGCAGGACGTCGAAATCGCCGCTGACCAGGGCGATGTGGGCGGCCCCAGGCAGCGCCTGAAGCTGTTCGCGCACCGTCCGCCAGGAGTTCTGCACGATCTTGAGCGTGATGTACGCCGAGGCGCCGTGCCCGGCGCGCTCGTGATTCACACGGGCGCTGAAGCCGCGGATCACTCCGTCGTCGATGAGCCGGTTGATCCGGGCGTACGCGTTGGCGCGCGAGACATGCACCCGCTCGGCCACGGAGCGTATCGAGGCGCGACCGTCCGTCTGAAGGATGCGGAGGATGTCGCGGTCGATCGCGTCCAGTGCCCGTGGCGGGGGGCCGTGCCCGGCCCCGGGCACGGCTTCGTACCCGGTGCGGTCCCCGTCATCGGCCATTTGTTCAGCTGTCACGTCCCCCCGCCTCTCTGAGATGGACGACCTGTTCCTATCCCAGGCTGTGGAGAACCGTTTGTCCACAGGCTGAAGGTGCCTGTAGCCAAAATGCGCCCACGACCGAACAATCGGTAGGTGAGGCGCCTCACACTCCGCGCCCTTCATGGGTCCTTATGCCCGCTCCCACGAGGAGGTGCTCGCGTTGAAGAAGAGCAGCATGACGGTCCAGGAGCGGCCGGGTGCGGCCTACAGGCCCACCCCGCCCCCTGCCTGGAAGCCGCGCACCGACCCTGCGCCGCTGCTCCCCGACCCGGAGCCGTACCGGGTCCTCGGTACCGACGCCGCGGCCGGGGCCGACCCCGAGCTGCTTCTGCGGCTGTACGCGGAGCTGGTCCGCGGCCGCAGGTACAACGCGCAGGCGACCGCACTGACCAAGCAGGGCAGGCTCGCCGTCTACCCGTCGAGCACCGGCCAGGAGGCGTGCGAGGTCGCTGCCGCGCTCGCCCTGGAGGAGCGCGACTGGCTCTTCCCCAGCTACCGGGACACTCTCGCGGCCGTGGCCCGCGGCCTCGACCCCGTCCAGGCACTGACGCTGCTGCGCGGCGACTGGCACACCGGCTACGACCCGCGCGAGCACCGCATAGCGCCGCTCTGCACGCCGCTCGCCACCCAGCTGCCGCACGCCGTGGGCCTGGCGCACGCCGCGCGTCTCAAGGGCGACGACGTCGTCGCGCTCGCCATGGTCGGCGACGGTGGCACCAGCGAGGGCGACTTCCACGAGGCGCTCAATTTCGCCGCCGTATGGCAGGCCCCGGTCGTCTTCCTCGTACAGAACAACGGCTTCGCGATCTCCGTCCCGCTCGCCAAGCAGACCGCAGCGCCCTCGCTCGCGCACAAGGCGGTCGGCTACGGAATGCCCGGGCGTCTCGTGGACGGGAACGACGCGATGGCGGTGCACGAGGTGCTCACCGAGGCGGTCGCGCGGGCGCGGCGAGGCGGCGGCCCGACCCTCGTCGAGGCCATCACCTACCGCATCGACGCGCACACCAACGCCGATGACGCCACCCGGTACCGGGGCGACAACGAGGTCGAGGCCTGGCGCGAGCACGACCCGATCCGGCTGCTGGAGCAGGAGCTGACCGGGCGCGGGCTGCTCGACGAGGACACCGTACGGGCGGCCGGTGAGGCCGCCGAGACGATGGCCGCACAGCTGAGGGAGCGGATGAACGCGGATCCGGTGCTCGACCCGATGGACCTGTTCGCGCATGTCTACGCCGAGCAGACCACCCAACTGCGTGAGCAGGCGGCACAGTTGCGCGCCGAACTGGACGCCGAGGGTGCCCACGGCGGCCACGGCGCGGAGGGTGACGCACGATGAGCACGGCAACCGTCAGGCCGTCCAAGCCCGCCACGATGGCGCAGGCCCTGCAGCGCGCGATGCGCGACGCGATGGCCGAGGACCCGTCCGTCCACGTCATGGGCGAGGACGTCGGCACGCTCGGCGGCGTTTTCCGGGTCACGGACGGTCTCGCCAAGGAGTTCGGCGAGGACCGCTGTACGGACACACCGCTGGCCGAGGCGGGGATCCTCGGGACGGCCATCGGCATGGCGATGTACGGGTTGCGCCCCGTCGTCGAGATGCAGTTCGACGCCTTCGCCTACCCCGCCTTCGAGCAGCTGATCAGCCATGTCGCCCGGATGCGGAACCGCACGCGCGGCGCGATGCCGCTGCCGATCACCGTGCGCGTGCCGTACGGCGGCGGCATCGGCGGAGTCGAGCATCACAGCGACTCCTCCGAGGCGTACTACATCGCGACTCCGGGGCTCCATGTCGTGGCGCCGGCCACGGTCGAGGACGCGTACGGGCTGCTGCGGGCCGCGATCGCCTCCGACGACCCCGTCATCTTCCTGGAGCCGAAGCGGCTGTACTGGTCGAAGGCCGACTGGTCGCCGGAAGCTCCGGCCGCCGTGGAGCCGATAGGACGCGCGGTGGTGCGGCGCCCGGGGCGCAGTGCCACGCTCATTACGTACGGGCCGTCCGTGCCGGTCTGTCTGGAGGCCGCCGAGGCCGCGCAGGCCGAGGGCTGGGACCTTGAAGTCGTCGATCTGCGTTCGCTCGTGCCCTTCGACGACGAGACGGTGTGCGCGTCGGTGCGGCGCACCGGCCGGGCGGTCGTCGTCCATGAGTCGACCGGGTTCGGCGGGCCGGGCGGGGAGATAGCCGCCAGGGTCACCGAGCGCTGCTTCCACCACCTGGAGGCGCCGGTGCTGAGAGTTGCCGGCTTCGACATCCCGTATCCGCCGCCGATGTTGGAGCGTCACCATCTGCCGGGTGTGGACCGGGTACTGGACGCCGTGGCGCGGCTGCAGTGGGAGGCGGAGAGCTGATGGCCCAGGTGCTCGAATTCAAGCTGCCGGACCTCGGTGAAGGCCTCACCGAGGCGGAGATCGTGCGGTGGCTGGTCGCCGTGGGCGATGTCGTCGCGATCGACCAGCCGGTCGTCGAGGTCGAGACGGCCAAGGCGATGGTGGAGGTGCCCTGTCCCTACGCGGGCGTGGTGACCGCGCGCTTCGGTGAAGAGGGCACGGAGCTGCCCGTCGGGGCTCCCCTGCTCACCGTCGCGGTGGGTCCGGCGGAGCCGGTGCCCGGGCCCTCCGGGACGACGTCGTCGACGTCCGGGGCGGCCGGGGCGGCCGGGGAAGAGTCGTCCGGCAATGTGCTCGTCGGGTACGGCACGGGTGCCCCGGCGGCGCGCCGCCGTCGGATCCGGCCGTCCGCGCTGTCGGGCGCCGCGCCCGGCGCCGCAGGCCCTGTGGGCGCGGCGAACGGGGCGACCGCCCCGTCACCCGGCGCGGCCGGCGCGGACCCGCGGCCCGGGGCGACGTCGTCGGACACGGCCGCCTTCGCGGGCCATGAGCCCGCCTGGGACAGCGCTGTGGAGAGCCCGGCGCCTGATGCGCCGCGCGGTGGTGCGGTGTGGAGTGCTTCCGTCGCTCAGCCGACCGGGCGTGCCGCCGAAGGGCCCGTGGCGGTGATTTCGCCACTGGTGCGGCGGCTGGCCAGGGAGAACGGCGTCGATCTTCGCGAGCTGAAGGGGTCGGGGCCCGACGGACTGATCCTGCGGGCCGATGTGGAGCACGCGGTCCGGGCCCTTGCCTCCGCCGCCGGGCCGCAGCCGGTCGCGCCGCAGCCGGTCGTGTCCGCTTCGGCGCCCGCCGCAGTGCCCGTTACGGCAGGCGCCGAGCGGATCCCGCTGCGCGGGGTGCGCGGGGCCGTCGCCGAGAAGCTGTCCCGCAGCCGGCGCGAGATACCGGACGCGACCTGCTGGGTGGACGCCGACGCGACCGAGCTCATGACCGCGCGCCGGGCGATGAACGCCGCCGGCGGGCCGAAGATCTCGCTCCTCGCGCTGCTGGCCCGTATCTGCACGGCCGCGCTCGCCCGCTATCCCGAGCTCAACTCCACGGTGGACCTGGACGCCAAGGAGATCGTGCGCCTGCCGGAGGTGCATCTCGGCTTCGCGGCCCAGACCGACCGCGGCCTGGTCGTTCCCGTGGTCCGGGACGCCCACAGCCGCACGGCCGAGTCGCTCACCGAGGAGTTCGCGCGGCTGACCGACAAGGCCCGGCAGGGCAGCCTCACACCCGCGGACCTCACCGGCGGCACGTTCACCCTGAACAACTACGGGGTGTTCGGCGTCGACGGGTCCACGCCGATCATCAACCACCCGGAGGCGGCGATGCTCGGGGTCGGCCGTATCGTGCCGAAGCCCTGGGTGCATGAGGGCGAGCTGGCGGTCCGGCAGGTCGTGCAGCTCTCGCTCACCTTCGACCACCGGGTGTGCGACGGCGGCACGGCGGGCGGTTTCCTCCGGTACGTGGCCGACTGCGTCGAGAGTCCCGCTGTGCTGTTGCGCACGCTGTAGCTCCTGCCGGTTCCCCACCGGTTCCGTACGGGTGATCGCGGCCCATACTTCTGGAGTGACTGCGGATGCGGAGTACGACGCGATCGTGCTCGCCGGAGGTGCTGCCAAGCGCCTCGGCGGGGCGGACAAGCCTGGGGTGAGCGTCGGCGGCCGGGCGCTGCTCGACCGGGTGCTCACGGTGTGCCGCGGCGCCGGCCGCACCGTTGTGGTCGGCGGCCGGCGGGCCACCGCGCGCCCGGTCCTCTGGGCGCGGGAGACCCCGTCCGGCGGTGGGCCGCTCGCCGCGCTGGACGCCGGGCTGCGGCAGACGTCGGCGCCCACCGTTCTCGTACTCTCCGCCGACCTTCCCTTTCTCGGCGAGGGGACGGTGCGACAGCTGCTCGACACGCTGGGCGCGGGCGGGCAGGAGGCTGCGCTGCTCACCGATGCCGAGGGCCGCGACCAGCCGCTCGTCGCGGCCTACCGGGCCGAGCCGCTGCGTCGGGAGATGGCCCTGATCGCCGCCGAGTACGGCAGCCTCGCGGGGCTGCCGCTGCGGCTGCTCACGCAGGAGCTCGACCTCGACCGGATCCCCGCGGAGCCCTTGGCCGCCTTCGACTGCGACACCTGGGAGGACATCGCCGCAGCCCGGGCGCGTATCAGGGAGCATGGAAACGTGCTGGACGAATGGATCACCGCAGTCAAGGACGAACTCGGCATCGAGCTCGACGTCGACACCGGCGTGCTGCTCGACCTGGCCCGGGACGCCGCCCACGGTGTAGCCCGGCCCGCCGCGCCGCTCACCACCTTCCTGGTCGGCTATGCGGCGGCCAAGGCGGGCGGCGACGGTGCCCAGGCCGTGGCCGAGGCGGCCCGCAAGGCCGCGGCACTCGCCGCGCGGTGGGCCGCAGAGGCCGACGAGACCGCCGGCGGTGGGCAGGGGAAGGCCGAAGGGCCCGCCGACCCGGGCCCGAACGACGAGGCCGACACCTGATGTCAACGTGGGACCGTGGACTCGACGCTCCGGGTGCTGCCGTGCGGGGCCACGGACCGGACGCTTCGGGTGCTGCCGTGCGGGGCCACGGACCGGACGCTTCGGGTGCTGCCGGACACGGCGACACACTCGACCGTTCGGGCCCTGCCGGGCACGGCGGCGGACTCGACGTGCCGGGCGGTGCCGCAGAAGCCGGTACGGGTCCGGCAGACAACGGTCGCGCAGAAGCCGGTACGGGTCCGGCAGACAACGGTCGCGCAGAGGCCGGTACGGGTCCGGTGGACAACGGTCGCGCAGCAGCCGCCGCGACGCCCTCAGGTGCCGCTGCCGCTGACGCTGACGACGGCGTCGAGGACGCGCTCGCCCTGGTGGGGCGGCAGCCGGGACGGTCATCGGGCCCCAGGGCCGGCGGCCGCGGAGACAACCCGTCGGCAGCCGGTCAGGGACGCCCGCCCGCCGAACGGCACCGTGCCGCGCCCTGGGGCGAGGCCCGTGCGCTCGCCGCGCGTGCCGGCCGTGCCACCGCGCTCCGTACTCGCCGCGATCCCCTCGACCGTGCGCTCGGAGGTGTGCTTGCCGCGCCGCTCGCCGCGCTCACCGATCTGCCGTCCTTCGACACCTCCGCCATGGACGGCTGGGCGGTCGCCGGACCCGGCCCCTGGACCGTGGAGAGCAGCGACAGCGGCATCCTCGCCGGACACGGCGAGCCGGAGCCGCTCGCCGACGGCACGGCCGTACGGATTGCCACCGGCGCCCGGATCCCGCCCGGCGCCACCGCCGTCATCCGCAGTGAGCACTCCCGCACCGACGACAGCGGCCACCTCCACGCGCAGCGCCAAGTGACCCACGGTCAGGACATCAGACCGCGCGGCCAGGAGTGCCGCTCCGGCGACCAACTCCTCCCCGCCGGAACGCTGGTGACCCCCGCCGTGCTCGGACTCGCCGCGGCCGCCGGCTACGACGCGTTGCACACGGTCGTGCGACCGAGCGTCGAAGTGCTCGTACTGGGCGATGAACTGCTCACGGAAGGGCTGCCTCAAGACGGTCTGATCCGAGATGCCCTCGGGCCGATGATCGGTCCCTGGCTGAGGGTGCTCGGCGCCGACGTTGTCGCCACCCGACGGATCGGTGACGATGCCGACGCGCTGCACCGGGCCGTCACGAACTCCGAGGCCGACCTCGTCGTCACCACGGGCGGCACGGCGGCCGGGCCCGTCGATCATGTCCATCCGGTGCTCCGCAAGGCGGGCGCCGAGCTACTGGTCGACGGTGTCGCCGTGCGCCCCGGGCATCCGATGCTGCTGGCCAGGCTCGCGCCCGGCCGGCATCTGGTGGGACTGCCGGGGAATCCGCTCGCTGCCGTCTCGGGGCTGCTCACACTCGCCGAGCCACTGCTGCGCGAGAGGTCCGGGCGGGCAACCCCGGCCCCGTATCACGCGTCCCTACGGGACGAGGTGCATGGTCATCCGTGTGACACCCGGCTGGTGCCCGTGGTGCGTCGTGGCGACAGGCTCGTACCGCTGCACTACAACGGTCCGGCCATGCTTCGGGGCATCGCGGCCGCGCACGCCCTCGCCGTCGTTCCGCCTGGTGGGGCGCGCACCGGAGACGAGCTGGAGGTCCTCGATCTGCCCTGGTCGCCGACCACCGAAGGGCGTTTCACGTGAAACTTCCCGGTCATGACGTCATGGCCCGGAATGCCGACGAACAGCTGGCCGCTGCGCGCGTCAATATGCCGCGCCGCGTCGTCGAGCGCCCCCTGCGTCAGGTGGGCAAGCGCCTGCTGATGGCGCTGTTCGTGCTGGTGCTCACGGTGTTCATCGTCTGGCTCGACCGCGGCGGCTACCACGACAACGCCGACGGGCGAGTCGACTTCCTCGACTCCCTCTACTACGCGACCGTCACTCTCTCCACCACGGGTTACGGCGACATCGTCCCGCACAGCGACAGCGCCCGGCTGGCCAATGTGCTGCTGGTGACGCCGCTGCGTGTGCTGTTCCTGATCATCCTGGTCGGCACCACTCTCGAGGTCCTCACCGAGCGGACCCGGGAGGAGTGGCGGCTGAGCCGCTGGAGGGCCACTTTGCGTGACCACACCGTAGTCATCGGCTTCGGTACGAAGGGACGTTCCGCGCTTCAGACCCTGTGCGCGACGGGTCTGAAGAAGGAGCAGGTCGTCGTAGTGGATCCGAGTTCAAAGGTCATCGAGGCGGCCAACGCGGATGGGTTCGCGGGGGTCGTCGGCGATGCGACCCGCAGTGATGTGCTGATCCGTGCCGAGCTGCAGAAGGCGCGCCAGATCGTCATCGCCACCCAGCGCGATGACACGGCGGTCCTGGTCGCGCTGACCGCGCGGCAGCTCAACCGGGGAGCGAAGATCGTCGCAGCGGTGCGCGAGGAGGAGAACGCGCCTCTGCTGCGCCAGTCCGGTGCCGACGCGGTGATCACCAGCGCCAGCGCGGCGGGCAGGCTGCTCGGGCTGTCCGTGCTGAGCCCGTACGCGGGCACTGTGATGGAGGACCTGATCCAGCAGGGCAGCGGGCTCGATCTGGTCGAACGGCCAGTGATAAAGAGCGAGGTCGGCAGAAGCGTCCGGGAGACGGACGACCTGGTGGTGAGCGTGCTACGCGGGCACCGGCTGCTGGGTTACGACGACCCCAAGGCCAGCCCGTTGCAGCTCACGGACCGCCTGATCACCATCGTGCGGGCGGAGAACAGCCATCCGGTGCCCGGCACGGACTGACAACGCGCCCCGTACGGACCGAGTCGCGCCCCGCATGGAGTGACAACGCGCCGCGTAGGGACCGAGTCGCGCCCCGCATGGAGTGACAACGCGCCGCGTAGGGACCGAGTCGCGCCCGGTACGAACTGCGCCTGAGCGGCGTGGTCTTCGCGGGCGCGGCAAAGATCACCCGGCGTGTGCAGGGCGGCCGGAGTAGCCTCGCGGCCATGCATGCGATCACGATTCCCGAACCAGGTGGTCCCGAGGCGCTGGTCTGGGCGGAGGTGCCCGACGCTGTGCCCGGCGAGGGGGAAGTCCTCGTCGACGTTGTCGCGAGCGCGGTCAACCGCGCGGATCTGTTGCAGCGCCAAGGCTTCTACGAACCGCCGCCCGGCGCGTCCCCGTACCCCGGGCTGGAGTGCTCCGGCCGGATCGCGGCGCTCGGCCCCGGAGTCTCCGGGTGGCGTGTCGGCGACGAGGTGTGTGCGCTGCTGGCCGGCGGCGGATACGCGGAGAAGGTGGCCGTTCCGGTGGGACAGCTGTTGCCGGTGCCGGAGGGTGTCGACCTGGTCACGGCGGCGGCGCTGCCGGAGGTGACCTGCACGGTCTGGTCCAACGTGTTCATGGTGGCGCATCTGCGGCCCGGTGAGACGCTGCTGGTGCACGGCGGAGCGAGCGGGATCGGCACGATGGCGATCCAGCTGGCGAAGGCGGTCGGGGCGCGGGTCGCGGTCACGGCGGGCGGCGCGGAGAAGCTGGCGCGGTGCGCGGAGCTGGGTGCGGACGTTCTGATCGACTACCGCGAGCAGGACTTCGTCGAGGAGCTTCGGAAGGCGACGGACGGGGCCGGGGCGGACGTCATTCTCGACATCATCGGCGCGAAGTATCTGGACCGGAATGTGCGGGCGCTGGCCGTCAACGGCCGTCTCGCCGTGATCGGGCTGCAGGGTGGCGTGAAGGCCGAGCTGAACCTCGGGGCGCTGCTGGGGAAGCGGGCGGCGGTGACGGCGACGTCGTTGCGGGGGCGGCCGCTGACCGAGAAGGCGGTGATCGTGGCGGCGGTGCGCGAGCATGTGTGGCCCCTGGTCGAGGCAGGGACGGTTCGGGCGGTGGTTGATCGCACCGTGCCGATGCCGGAGGCGTCCGAGGGGCACCGGGCGCTGGATTCGGGTGCCCATGTGGGCAAGGTGGTGCTGGTCGCGCCCACGGCTGAGGGGTGACCTACGGCTGGGGGTGACCCATCGCTGAGCGCTGGGCAACGGGGAACGGCCCCCTGCAACGCCTCGGGCCCCGTTCCCCTGAGGGGAGTGGGGCCCGGCCGCTTGCATCGCTGGAGGTACGGGCGTCGCTAGGGCCTGTCTTTTGGATCAGGCCTTAGAGGTAGGGGCCCGAGCGGATCGCGCCGTGGGGGTTGTCGTCGTCGTGAGGGGCACCCGCAGGGAGGGCGCGGCGCATCTGTTCGAGCTGGGCGCGGGCCGCCATCTGCTGGGCGAACAGCGCCGTCTGGATACCGTGGAACAGGCCCTCCAGCCAGCCGACCAGCTGGGCCTGGGCGATGCGCAGTTCCGCCTCCGAGGGCACCGCCTCGTCGGTGAACGGGAGCGACAGGCGCTCCAGCTCCTCGACGAGCTCCGGAGCGAGGCCGTCCTCGAGCTCCTTCACCGAGCTCGCGTGGATCTCCTTGAGCCTGACGCGGCTCGCCTCGTCCAGAGGTGCCGCCCGCACTTCCTCCAGCAGCTGCTTGATCATGCTGCCGATGCGCATGACCTTCGCAGGCTGTTCGACCATCTCCGTCACCGGGACCTCGCGCGACTCGTCGTCACCGTCACCGCCGCCGAGCGCCATTCCGTCCTGCCCCACGATGAGGACATGGGGGCTCTCCTGCGACCGTTCATTCCTCGGCATCTCCATGCCGCCCATTCTCTCGCACAAGTGGTTCACCACACGGTGTGCCCCCGTACCGGGGTGATCCACCCTGGTACGGGGGCACAGGTCCGTCACGGATGGGCTCAGGTCGCCGCGCGGCGGGCCAGGGCCCCGCGGGAGCGGGTGACCAGGGCCGCCAGGACGGCCGCGCCGAGCGGGACGACGATCAGCAGGGCGGCGAGGGTCTCCCAGGGGAGGATGATCGGGATGTTCGGCGGGCTGTCGGTCCCGCCGAAGCCCGAGTCGAGGGCCTCCTCGTACCACTTCATCTCCTGGCGCTGCTCGGTCAGTCGCAGTCCGACCGCCGGCAGCACACCCGCCGCCGAGCCGAGCACCACACCCATCGCCGCGACCACACCGCACTGGAAGCCGCTCAGCGTGCGACGGACCCGCGGCGGGGCGCCGACGGCAGCCAGCGTCTTCAGGTCCGCCTCGGCGTCGGCCTGGGCGAGCCCGGTCGCGATACCGGCCGCACCGATGGTGATCAGTCCGGCGAAGACGGTGAGCGCCAGCAGCACGATGTTGCTGTCACTGGTGTAGCCCTCCTCGATGTGGAGGTCGACATTGGCACCGGTCTTGTCGAGCTCACCGTCCAGCTTCTGCCGCTGCTCGCTGCTCGGCATCCGGTCGGTCGAGTAGTACGCCCCGAAGGGGACGGTGGTGATGCCGGAGGCCTTGGCTGCGGCCGGCGGAAGGATCATCGACAGCCCGTACGCCTTCACGTCTCCGGCGACCTGGTGAGCGGGGAAGGTCTTGACCGGTCCCGGAGCATCCTTGCCCTCCTCCATCGCCTTGTCGGCGGCTTCGTTGTCGGTGATCAGACGGATGCCGATCGAGCCGCTCTTGTCGACGTTGCGCTTGTCGAAGGAGACGATCTTGCCGTCCGCCAGGGCCTTCGCGGCCGCGGGGTCGTCGATCGCGAGCACCTTCAGCAGCTTCGCGTCACCGACGATCACGCCACCCACCAGGGTGCTCATCCCCTGGTTCTCCTTGCAGCGCCAGTCCTTGGCGAGCGCGCGACGCTGGGCCTTGGTGAATTTCTCGGCCGGGTCCTCGTTCCCGGTCGAACTCCACAGCGGACACTGGTGCGCCTTGGGTACGACGACCTCGTACCGGCCGCAGTCCTCGGTACCGCCGCTGTACTGCGCGCAGTTGACGTTCCCGACGACGATGCGGTCCACATCGGCCTGCACATCGACCGGCAGGTACTTCTGCACCGCCGCCCGGGCCGCCGGGACGTCCCGGCCGCCGGCCTCGTCGAGTCCCAGGTAGACCGCGCCGTGCGGCAGCCGCGCCTCGTAGGAGGCTTCGTCCTGGGCGTCCGTGCTCGCGGCGTACGTGGCCACGGCGACGGTTCCGGCCACCGCGGCCAGCACCGCGGCCACCGCCGGAGCCGTGCGGCCCCGGTTGCGTACGGCGTCGCGCAGCGCGAGCCGCGGCGAGAGCGGCAGCCAGCGGCCCGTCCGACCGAAGAGGCCGACCAGCGCGGGGGTGAGGGCCACGATGCCCAGCTCGGCGAGCGCGCTTCCGCCGGCGACGACGACGAACTGGTCCGAGAAGGCGGACCCGTACAGCGCGATCGCCGCTCCGAGCAGTGCCGCGACCAGGCCGATCACGGGAAGCACCCTGCTGCTGCGGCGGACGCCCCGACGCCCCGTGAGGGAGGCCAGAACGGTCTGCCGGGAGGCGGTGATCGCCGGGACGATCGCGGCCAGCAGACCGGTGATCACCGCGAGCAGCCCGATGCCGAGCAGCTCCAGTGGCCGGATGTCGAAGCTGCCGAAGCGCGCACCCATCTGATCCTCGAGCAGGGGACGCAGGGCAAAGGTCAGGACAAGGCCGAGGACCGTGCCCACGACCGCCGCCGCGAAGCCGATCACCAGACCGCCGGCCAGGACGATGGCACGGATGTGGTGGCGGTCGCCGCCATTGGCGCCGACCAGTCCGAGCTGGCGGCGCGAGCGCCGGGCGCCCACGGCGAAGGCGGGGCCGGCCAGCAGACAGATCTCCAGCATGGCGAGGCCGACGACGGTGCCGACCGCGGCGAGCGCCGCCGCCTGAGCGGCCGTGCTCTCCTCGTATCCGCCGCCCCAGCCGTCCTGGTCGTAGAGCGGTACGTCCGAGTCGGCGGGCGGGGCGAGCTGAACGGCCCGCGACATCACCGTCGCACCCTTGGCGTTGGCCTCCTTGACCATGTTCCACGTGAAACTGCCCGGAACGCTCACCAGATAGCTCGTGCTCTTCTCGGTGCCGGGCAGCTTGTCCGCCGCGAGCGCCTTGTCGAGCGGGGTGAGCAGGGCGCCGGGGACCGCATTGACCTGATCGGTCTCGAGCGAGTTGGGCAGCTCGTACGAGCCGACGATCGTGTACTCCCGGTCGAGGCCGCGCGCCGAGAGCTTCGAGCCCACGCTCAGCCCGCTGGACTCCAGGAAGTGGGTCGTCGCGGCGACCTCGTCCGTCCCCTTGGGGAACCGGCCGTTGACGAGCGTCATGATTCCCGCGGCCATCGGGTCCGCGGCCTTGAGCTCACGGATCTCGGTGTTCAGCAGGCCGTGCGCCGTGCGGAGCCTGCCGACGCCGTTCGAGTCCTCCAGCCACTCGGTGCCTGCCGGGAAGGCCTTCTTGACGTCCTGGTCGCCCGTCGGCCACGGCTTGTCGTCGAAGTTCCCCACCGGGGCGTAGTTGTTGCCGTTGGGGTCCTGATAGATCGGTGCACCGCCCACACCGGGGTCGGTGAAGCTGGCGTCTGCGGCACCGAGCTTGCGCTCCATGGTCTGCTCGGTGGAGAGCTCGGCGCTGCGCAGTGTCAGATCGGCCGCGCTCACCCCGAGGATCGGCAGGGCGATCATCGACAGAACGAGGAAGCTGCGCCCCTTGGAACGGATGGCGTCGCGGCGGGCTATGCGGACCGCGGCACGCCAGGAGTGGTACCAGTTCTTCACCGCTCGGCCGCCTGCCCGGTCAGCAGGGAGTCCGCTTCGGTACGGACGGTCTGGTCGACGACCGCGCCGTCGCGCAGGAAGACGACCCGGTCGGCCCAGGCCGCGAAGCGCGGCTCATGGGTGACGAGGATGCCCGCCGCGCCCGCGTCGCAGCGGGCGCGCAGCAGGGCGAGGACGGACTCGCCGGTCTCGGAGTCCAGGGCCCCGGTCGGTTCGTCGGCGAGGACGAGGCGGCGGTCGCCGACGAGAGCACGGGCGATCGCCACCCGCTGCTGCTGGCCGCCGGACATCTCGTCCGGGAACCGGTCGGCGAGATGGCCGAGGTCCATCTCGGCGAGGGCGGCGACGGCTTCGGCGCGGGCCTTGCGGGCGGAGGTGCCGTCGAGTTCCCGCGGCAGGGCGACGTTCTCGGCGGCAGTGAGCGCCGGGATGAGGTTGTAGTCCTGGAAGACGTATCCGATGCTGCGGCGGCGCAGGGCGGCGAGGGCCTTGCGGCCGGCGGTGGTGATGTCGGTGTTCTCGACGATCACTCGGCCCGAGGTCGGGGCGTCGAGGCCGCCGGCGATCGTGAGGAGCGTGGACTTGCCGGAGCCGGACGGGCCCATGACGGCGACGAGTTCACCGGGGAACACATCGAGGTCGATACCGCGCAGGGCGTGTACTTCGGTGGCGCCGCTGCCGTGAACCCGGGTCAGGTTCTGCAGTTGCAGCACCGGCTGCCGGGACTTCTGGGAGTGGTCGGACATGGAGGGTCCCCCCTTGGGCGTGCGCGGAAGACGCACGCGAGCGGATGTGCGGAGAGCGGACGTGCGCACAGCGGACGTGCGCAGAGCGGATGGGAAGGCGGGACGGGGAGCCGGGGCTCAGCCCCGCCGCCCCCGGCGGTCGTGGGCCGGAGCCGGAGCCTGGGTGGGTGGGGGTGCAGGCTCCGGATTGCGGGCCGCCGCCGTGGAGAGCCGGATGAGCCGGACCTCGCAGTGGTCGAGCCAGCGGGCCTCCGCCTCGGTCTGGAAGATCAGCTGTTCCAGTACGAGCAGCCAGGCAATCTCGTCCCGTCCTGAAGGGGCGGACTCCAGCGCCTGAGCTTTGAGCCGGGTGTAGTCCTGCATCGCCTTCACGGTGTGGCGGCGCTGGGACTGGATGACGTTGCGGATGTCGACCGTGGGTGCCCCGACCGCCATGGCGAGCTTGATCGCCAGCTCGTCGCGGGCCGGGCTGGTCCGGTCGACCGGCCGCTCGAACCAGGCGTTGAGTTCCTCGCGCCCGGCGTCCGTGATGACGTAGAGCGCGTGGCCGGCCCCGTCCTCGCCGTCCTGAACGACCATGCCGTCGCGCTCCAGCCGGCTGAGGGTCGTATAGACCTGGCCGACGTTGAGCGGCCAGGTGGCTCCTGTGCGGGACTCGAACTCCGTGCGGAGCTGGGACCCGTAGCGGGGGCCGCGTTCGAGGAGGGCGAGGAGGCCGTGGCGAATCGACATACTCAGTATGTATACCGGGTATGCCGAGGGCGGCAACCATCCTGAGGCGGACTTCGTGTGTAGGCCGTACGAGGGACGGATGGGTCGGTGGACGGCCTCGAGGGGTGTGCCTGGTGTGGCCTATGGGGTCTCAGCTGCGGCGCAGTCGTAGTCCCATGTATCCGAGGCCGAGTCCCATCAGGGCGCATCCGGCACCCAGTGTCAGTACCGGGATCTGTCGCCCGAGCGGCTCGGCGACAGCATGCACGGCCCCCTGGCCGGCGGCGGGGGCGGTGAGGGCCGGGGTGGGTGCCGGGGGCGGCGGGGCGGTGGGCGGCATGGCGGCGTCCACGTCGTCCGTGTGCTGCGCCGTCGGCTCCGCCTCGTACTCATGATCGTGCTGATGCTCGTCAGGGTGTTCACGCTCATGCCGCCGATCGGGCGACCTGGTCGTGCTGTGGGAGGGGGCGGCCGTACGGCCGGGGCGCTTGCGGCCCTCTCCCGCCTGGCGCCCGGCGAGTGACGGTGAAGCGGACGCGGAGGTCTCCGGGGTCGGCTTCCCGGCGGGCCTCTTGGCAGGCTTGTCGGCGGCGTTCGGGGCGGCCTCGGGGGCGTCGCGGTCGGCCCCGGGCCGCCACTTCATGTCGCCGTTCTGTGCCGAACCGGGTTTGTCGTGCCTGTCGCCACTCTTCCCCGGGTGTGACGGGGGTGAGGTCTGCCTCGGCGCATGCCCCGTCGGGGCGGGTCCGGAATCGTCTCCGGGGTCGTCCTCACCGGAGTCCTCGGCATGCGCCCCCGGGGCGTGGCCCGTCTCGCGGGCGTCCCGGGAGTCCTCGGTCCAGGTCGCGGGGGTGCCGGCGTACGCGTACGTCGCGACGGGTACGGCCAGCGCGAACGCCGCGATGGTCGTCGCGCAGTGCATGCGGAGCTTCGGAGCCACCGGATGACCCCCTCCCGAGCCAGGTCGCCGAGATGTCGGACTCAGCGTCACATGCAGGGGCATTTCCGGCATCTCGGGCAAAAGCCCCACTCGGCCCCGGCGAACCCGGCCCCGGCGAACCCCCGACCCCGGCGAAGGGCCCGGCAAGCGAGCGGCCCGCAAGCGAGCGGCCCGGCACACACGCGTGTACCGGGCCGTCAGAAGGAACTCCGAAGGAACTCCGAAGGAACTCCGAAGAACGCGCCGAGCTACTGAGACTCGGCCGGGTCACCCGTGGAGACCTCCAGGGTGAACTCGACATCGTCCGCCGAGACCTCGGTGTCGGCCGCCGGGTACTGCGTGATGATCGAGCCCTCGCCGTACACGGCCTCGTTGACCGGGCGCTCCGACTTCACCGACCAGCCCGCGGCCTGGATGCACTCCTTGACCGAGGCGACGTTCTTGTACGTGAAGTCGGGCACGAGGATCTTTTCCGGGTCCTGGCCCTCGTCGGGGGAGGTGCACGCCTCCGTGTCGATCGTCTTGCTCAGGTCGGGTCCCTTGTGCCCCGCCACCGCCGAGTCGCTCGGCGACGGGGTGCCGCCGCCCCCGCCGTCGTTGCCACCCGTGATCACCTTGATGGCGATCAGGCTGGCGATGACCACGACCGCCACCACGACCGAGCCGAGGATCAGCGGCATCCGCGAGTTGCCCGAGCGGCGGGCCGAACCGACCGGCTGCTGGGGCGAGATGTTGTACGGCGCCGGTGAAGGAGCCGGGGTCCCGTACGCGGGGGCGGGCGCCGGGGTCGGCGCCTGCTGCGGGTAGCCGTAGGTCGGAGGAGGTGTCGAGGCCCCTTGAACCGGACCCGGACCCGGGCTCGGGGCCGTGGTCGGCGGGCCGTAGGGCCCCGGCTGGTACGGCTGCTGCACGCTGTGCGGGGGCGGCGCCGGAGTCGACTGGTCCACCGGCGGGAACACCGCGGACCCCACACCCGCGCCGCTGTTCGTCGGCGCACCCTGCACGATCACCGGCGCGCCCGGCTGGCCGGCGCTCGCGACCCGCATGCACTCGTCGCGCATCGCGGCAGCGCTCGGGAAACGCTCGTTCGGGTTCTTCTTCAGCGCCCGCCCGACCAGCGCGTCCATCGCCGGGGTCACCGCGCGGTTGATGGAGGACGGAGCGACCGGCTCCTCCTGCACATGCGCGTACGCGATCGCGAGCGGCGAGTCCGCGTCGAACGGCAGCCGGCCCGTCAGCAGCTGGAAGAGCATGATGCCGACCGAGTACAGGTCGGAGCGCGCGTCGACCCCGCGCCCCAGCGCCTGCTCCGGCGACAGATACTGCGGAGTACCGACGACCATGCCGGTCTGCGTCATCGACGTGACGCCCGACTGCATGGCGCGCGCGATACCGAAGTCCATGACCTTGACGACGCCACGCTTCGTCACCATCACATTGCCCGGCTTGATGTCCCGGTGGACCAGGCCGACCTCATGGCTGGTCTCCAGGGCCGCCAGCACATCCGCGGTCACCTTGAGCGCCTTGTCCGCGGGCATCGCGCCGAACTGCCGGATGTCGGTCTGCAGTACCGATCCGAGAGGCTGGCCCTCCACGTACTCCATGACGATGTACGGCATCACACCGCCGTCACCGGCGTCGGAGCCGCTGAACGTGACCGTGTCCTCACCGGTGTCGAAGACCGACACGATATTGGTGTGGGACAGCTTGGCGACGGCCTGCGCCTCGCGACGGAACCGCTCACGGAAGGACTGTTCGCGGCCGAGTTCCGTGTGTAGCGTCTTGATGGCGACCTGCCGGTCCAGCGCGCTGTCGTACGCGAGATACACGGAGGCCATACCGCCCTCGCCGAGCAGGTCGCGAAGCTGGTAACGGCCGCCCGCTACCGAACCGCCCGCATAGCGGCCGCTCTGTGCGCCGTCCTGGCTCATGACTGTGCTTCCCCCTAGACGCGCACCGTCGAGCGGTGACAGCGGTGATCCGGATTACGGGCCAAGTCTGCCCGAGGGCACGGACACGTCAAGCCAGGTGCCCGTTCCGTGACCGTACGCACAAGAAGCGTCCCGTAAGCGTTACAGGAACGGCACGCGATTTGCATGGGCGTACCGGCAACGGGTTCTATGGCCGGTCCATCTCGAACCGGCATGTCACGAGAAGCCTGTAGCGTGACGTGGAAAGGCACCCGAGGGACGCTCGCGCATGCGCAGCGCGGCAAGATACGACGGCGAGGACTGATGGCACCCGAACCCGAAGCAAGTGGCGGAGGAGTGTCGGATGCTGCGGACTCCTGGGGCGTCGGCGGACTGGTCGGCGACGGCCGCTACCGGCTGACCCACCGTCTGGGCCGCGGCGGCATGGCCGAGGTGTTCGCGGCCGAGGACGTACGGCTCGGCCGTACCGTCGCCGTGAAGCTGCTCCGGGCCGACCTCGCCGAGGACCCCGTCTCCAAGGCGCGCTTCACGCGTGAGGCGCAGTCGGTCGCCGGCCTCAACCACCACGCCATCGTGGCCGTGTACGACTCCGGCGAGGACGTCGTGGGCGGCCAGTCCGTCCCTTACATCGTGATGGAGCTGGTCGAGGGCCGCACCATCCGCGATCTGCTCATCAGCGCCGACGCGCCGCCGCCCGAGCAGGCGCTCATCATCGTCTCCGGTGTGCTGGAAGCGCTCGCGTACTCGCATCAGCACGGCATCGTGCACCGCGACATCAAGCCCGCGAACGTCATCATCACCAACGGCGGTGCGGTGAAGGTGATGGACTTCGGCATCGCGCGCGCCCTGCACGGCGCGCAGTCGACGATGACCCAGACCGGCATGGTCATGGGCACGCCGCAGTACCTCTCCCCGGAGCAGGCGCTCGGCAAGGCCGTCGACCACCGCTCCGACCTGTACGCGACCGGCTGTCTGCTGTACGAACTGCTGGCGCTGCGTCCGCCGTTCACCGGCGAGACCCCGCTCTCCGTCGTCTACCAGCACGTCCAGGACATGCCGGTGCCGCCGTCCGAGGTCTCGGACGTGGCCCCGCCGGAGCTGGACGGCCTGTCGATGCGCGCGCTCGCCAAGGACCCGGACGACCGGTTCCAGAGCGCCGAGGAGATGCGCGGACTGGTGCAGTACGGGCTGCAGATGATCCAGCAGCAGGGCAGCCACACGGGCGCGTGGAACACCGGCCCGGTCGATCTGCACGAGAGCGGCCACACCGCGGTGATCGGCATGGGAGCCACGGCCGCGATGGGCCACCCGATGCACGGGGACACCTCCCAGGGGCCGATACTGCCGCCGCGCAACCCGGACGACGGGGCGTACCACGGCGGTGGGCTCGGACAGGGCGGCGGCAAGGGCGGCGGCCGCGGCAAGGTGTGGCTGTTCGTCGCGCTCGCGGTGATCGCGATCGTGGCGGGTGTGGCCTTCGCGCTGGACAAGGCGGCCAACACCGGGAACAAGGAGAAGGACGACACCAACGTCTCCGACACCACCCCGACCAAGTCCAGTGTCTCGCCCACGCCGTCGGAGACGGAGAGCGAGGAGAGCGAGGAGCCGGAGTCGTCGACGGGCGGCAACGAGGAGCCCTGGAGGCCGTCCAACTCCCCTACGGACAACCAGCCGTCCACGCCGGAGACCCCGACCGACGGCGGCCCGTCCGGTACGCCGTCCACGACCGAGGGCACGGATTCCGGTACGAGCACCGGCACGGATTCCGGTACGAGCACGGGCACGGACGCGGGTTCGACCGAGGGCACGGATTCCGGTACGAGCACCGGCACGGATTCCGGTACGAGCACCGGCACGGATTCCGGTACGAGCACGGGCGCGGACGCGGGTACGACCACCGGCGCGGACGCCGGGACGACCGTCGGCGCGGACGCGGGCACGACCGCCGGCTGACCGCCCCCTGCCTTCGCTCTCACCCCGCGAAGGCCTCGCACACGGCCTCGTACTCCCGCGTCCACCACACCGCCAGGGCCGACACCGCAGGAAACTGCGGGTCGGCCCTTCGGTCGTGCAGCTGGTAGCGCCAGCGCAGTATCCAGAAGTCGTTGAGCCGCTCCCACCACACCCGGTGCACGGCGGCCGCCAGCTCCGCGCAGTCCGCCCCCGCCGCCCGCCGGTAGGCGCGCGCGTACGCCCGTACCTTCGCCAGCTCCAGCGCTCCCGCGGGCTGTACGAAGAAGATCGCCGCGGCCCGTACGGCCTCCTCGGCGCGCGGCTGCACCCCCAGCCGGTCCCAGTCGACGATCGCGGCGGGTTCGGCGCCCTGGTACAGCAGGTTCAGCGGGTGGAAGTCGCCGTGCACCCAGCCGCTGGCGGCGCCCGGCGGCGGCCGTCGGTGCGCGTGCCGCTCCAGCAGGGCGCGGCGCTCCAGCAGCCGGTGCTCGGCGAGCGCGTCGAAGGTGTCCCGGGGGCTGTGGCCGCGAGCCAGGTCCAGCAGTCGGTCGATGAGGGCGAAGGTCTCGTCGGGGTCGGCGCTGTCGTGCTCCCGGCTGTGGCTGTGGTCGTGGCCGTGCTCCGGGGCGGGCGGGCCCGACTCCTCCATCACCCGCTCCAGACCGGTGTGCACCAGGCCCAGCAGCGCTCCGAGCCGGCGCGATTCGAGGGTGGTGAGCTGGGCACCGTCCCGGTGCCGGCCGTCGATCCAGGGGTGCAGGGCGTAGCAGCGGCCGCCGATGACCGCGACGGTGTCGCCGGCCGTGTCCGCGACGGGCGGGGCGACGGGGACGCCCAGCGACTGCAGCCGCTGGGTGGCGCGGTGCTGGCGGGCGATGGTGTCGCGGTCGGCGGTCGGCGCGTCGAGATGGTGTTTGAGGAAGTAGGCGCCGCGGGTGGTGGCGAGGCGGTAGCCGCGGTTCAGGAGGCCCTGGGTGACGGGCTCGCAGGAGAGGGGCTCGCCGGCATCCTCGTACCGGCGCAGGAGCGCGCCGAGCGGAGGCGGGGCAGTAGCAGATGAGCGCGGCACTCGCCAGATGTTAGATCACTCAGCGTGTCGATGAGGTCGCCCCCCGAAATGTCCATGCTGGTCGCCGGCCGGCCGTACGTACGGGACCCGGGGTGGGCAGCTCGACGGCGCGGAGTTCCTCGGCCGGTCCCGAACGCGTCAGCCGGTCCCGGACGCGTCACCCGGACGGAGCCGGTCCGTCCGGGTGGTCCTTCCGCTGCCGCCCGCATTCAGCGCCGCACGGACCTCAGCGCCGCTCCGCCTTCATCCTCGCCACATACGCCGCGGCCTGCGAGCGCCGCTCCATGCCCAGCTTGGCGAGCAGGCTGGAGACGTAGTTCTTGATGGTCTTCTCGGCCAGGTTCAGCCGCTCGCCGATGGCCCGGTTGGTCAGACCCTCGCCGATCAGATCCAGGATCCTGCGCTCCTGGTCGGTGAGGCTCGCCAGCTTGTCGTCGGCCTTGGGGCTGTTGGCGTCGCGCAGCCGCTCGAGGACGCGCGCGGTGGCGGCCGGGTCGAGGAGCGACTTGCCCGCCGCCACGTCCCGTACGGCGGTCAGCAGCTCGGCCCCGCGGACCGCCTTGAGGAGGTATCCCGAGGCCCCGGCCATGATCGCGTCGAAAAGGGCTTCGTCGTCCGCGTGCGAGGTGAGCATCAGGCATTTGATGCCGTCGTTCTGGGAACGGACCTCACGGCACACCTCGACCCCGCTGCCGTCCGGAAGGTGCACGTCGAGCACGGCCACATCCGGGCGGGTCGCGGGAATCCTGATCAGTGCGTCCGCGGCGGTACCGGCCTCGCCGACGACCTCGATGTCCTCCTCCACGGACAGCAACTCGTAGACGCCACGCCGCATCACCTCGTGGTCATCGACCAGAAATACGGTGATTTGTCCCTCTTCATGCACGAAAGCAGTCTCACATATTCACTCTTCCAATGCCCGGGGTGCCCGGGATAACGTGCCGGTGTTCCGGCAGCCTGCAGGGCTGTGACCAGTGGTTGTTCCCGCATTTCTCGATTTACTTGGAAATCCAAGCAAAATCGCAGGTCAAATGGGGTTTCGCAGTAATGCACCCCACTGGGTAACGTGCCTTTGGCAGGGCGCTCGCCGGGGCACCTGTCACGCCTGTTCCCGGCCGAGCCGCACCCACCCCGTGCACCGACGGGTACAGGCGAGCCGCACTGGACCCCGGCGGACCCCGGGGGCCGGACAGACGGAGGAGCACGCACGTGACCGTGGAGAGCACTGCCGCGCGCAAACCGCGCCGCAGCAGTAAGCGCGTCAGCGCAGCGAAGAAGCCAACGAGTTCCGAGCCCCAGCTCGTACAGCTGCTGACGCCCGAAGGTGAGCGGGTCGAGCACCCGGACTACGACATCGACCTCAGCCCCGAAGAGCTCCGCGGGCTCTATCGGGACATGGTCCTCACCCGCCGCTTCGATGCCGAGGCGACCGCACTCCAGCGCCAGGGCGAGCTGGGCCTGTGGGCCTCGCTGCTCGGCCAGGAGGCCGCCCAGATCGGCTCCGGCCGTGCGCTGCGCGACGACGACTACGTCTTCCCGACCTACCGCGAGCACGGCGTCGCCTGGTGCCGCGGGGTCGACCCGACGAACCTGCTGGGGATGTTCCGTGGCGTGAACCACGGCGGCTGGGACCCGAACAGCAACAATTTCCACCTGTACACCATCGTGATCGGCTCGCAGACGCTGCACGCGACCGGCTACGCGATGGGAGTCGCCAAGGACGGCGCCGACTCCGCGGTGATCGCGTACTTCGGTGACGGCGCCTCCAGCCAGGGCGACGTCGCCGAGTCGTTCACCTTCTCCGCGGTCTACAACGCCCCGGTCGTGTTCTTCTGCCAGAACAACCAGTGGGCGATCTCCGAGCCCACCGAGCGCCAGACCCGCGTGCCGCTCTACCAGCGCGCGCAGGGCTTCGGCTTCCCCGGCGTCCGCGTCGACGGCAACGACGTGCTGGCCTGCCTCGCCGTGACCCGGTCCGCGCTGGAGCGCGCCCGCCGCGGTGAGGGCCCGACGCTGGTCGAGGCGTTCACGTACCGGATGGGTGCCCACACCACCTCCGACGACCCCACCAAGTACCGGCACGACGACGAGCGGCAGGCATGGGAGGCCAAGGACCCGATCCTGCGCCTGCGCACGTACCTGGAGAACGCCGTCCTCGACAAGAGCGAGGCCGAGGCGTTCTTCACCGCCCTCGACGAGGAGAGCGACACGCTCGCCAAGCGCGTCCGCGAGGCCGTCCGCGCCATGCCCGACCCGGACCACATGGCGATCTTCGACAATGTCTACGCCGACGGGCACGCCCTCGTCGACGAGGAGCGCGCGCAGTTCGCCGCCTACCAGGCGTCGTTCGCGGACGCTCCGGCGCAGGAGGGCAAGTAAGCCATGGCCGTAGAGAAGATGTCCCTCGCGAAGGCGCTCAACGAGTCGCTGCGCAAGGCCCTCGACACCGACCCCAAGGTCCTCATCATGGGTGAGGACGTCGGCAAGCTCGGCGGAGTCTTCCGTATCACCGACGGGCTCCAGAAGGACTTCGGCGAGGAGCGGGTCATCGACACCCCGCTCGCCGAGTCCGGCATCGTCGGCACCGCGATCGGTCTCGCGCTGCGCGGCTACCGCCCGGTCGTCGAGATCCAGTTCGACGGTTTCGTCTTCCCCGCGTACGACCAGATCGTCACCCAGCTCGCGAAGATGCACGCCCGCGCGCTCGGCAAGATCAAGATGCCGGTCGTCGTCCGTATCCCCTACGGCGGTGGCATCGGCGCGGTCGAGCACCACTCCGAGTCCCCGGAAGCCCTCTTCGCGCATGTCGCGGGCCTCAAGGTGATCTCCCCGTCGAACGCGTCGGACGGCTACTGGATGCTCCAGCAGGCCATCCAGAGCGACGACCCGGTGATCTTCTTCGAGCCGAAGCGGCGCTACTGGGACAAGGGCGAGGTCGACACCGAGGCCATCCCCGGCCCGCTGCACACCGCCCGTGTCGCGCGTCCCGGCACCGACCTCACGCTCGCCGCGTACGGGCCGATGGTGAAGGTCTGCCTGGAGGCCGCCGCGGCCGCCCAGGAGGAGGGCAAGTCGGTCGAGGTCCTGGACCTTCGCTCGATGTCCCCGATCGACTTCGACGCCGTCCAGAAGTCCGTCGAGAAGACCGGCCGGCTCGTCGTCGTCCACGAGGCCCCGGTCTTCTACGGCTCCGGCGCGGAGATCGCCGCCCGCATCACGGAGCGGTGCTTCTACCACCTGGAGGCGCCGGTGCTGAGGGTCGGCGGATTCCACGCCCCTTACCCGCCGGCCCGGCTGGAGGAGGAGTACCTTCCGGGTCTGGACCGGGTGCTCGACGCCGTCGACCGCTCGCTGGCGTACTGAGGAGAGGGTCGTGACGACGATGACTGAGAACGCGGCTCGCTTCCGTGAGTTCAAGATGCCCGACGTGGGCGAGGGACTCACCGAGGCCGAGATCCTCAAGTGGTACGTACAGCCCGGCGACACCGTGACCGACGGCCAGGTGGTGTGCGAGGTCGAGACGGCGAAGGCGGCCGTCGAGCTGCCGATTCCGTACGACGGCGTCGTGCACGAGCTGCGCTTCGACGAGGGCACCACGGTGGATGTCGGCACCGCGATCATCACGGTGGACGTGGCGCCGGGGTCGGGCCCGGCCGAGGAGCCGCCGCCGGCGGCCACCGAGCCCACGCTCGCGGCCGCCGAACCGGAGGCCGAGGCGAAGCCCGCGGGCCGCCAGCCGGTGCTGGTCGGCTACGGCGTGGCCGAGTCCTCCACCAAGCGCCGCCCGCGCAAGGGCACCTCGGTGCCCGAGCAGGCGCAGGCCGCACAGGTCCAGGCGGCCGTGCAGGCCGAGCTGAACGGACAGGGGACCGCCGCCCCCGCCGCGGCGCGGCCGCTCGCCAAGCCGCCGGTCCGCAAGCTGGCCAAGGACCTCGGCGTGGACCTCGCGACGGTCGTACCGAGCGGGCCCGACGGGATCATCACCCGCGAGGACGTCCACGCGGCGGTGGCTCCCGCGGCCCCCGCCGCCGCCCCGGCGCCGGTGCAGCCGGTGCAGGCGCCCGCCCCGGCCGCGGAGCCCGTTGCCGTGGCCGGCGCCCGCGAGACCCGTGTCCCCATCAAGGGCGTACGGAAGGCCACCGCGCAGGCGATGGTCGGGTCCGCCTTCACCGCGCCGCACGTCACCGAGTTCGTCACGGTCGACGTCACGCGCACGATGAGGCTGGTCGAGGAGCTCAAGTCCGACAAGGACATGGCGGGGCTCCGCGTGAACCCGCTGCTGCTCATCGCCAAGGCGCTGCTGGTCGCGATCAAGCGCAACCCGGAGGTCAACGCCGCCTGGGACGAGGTGAACCAGGAGATCGTGCTCAAGCACTACGTCAACCTGGGCATCGCCGCGGCCACCCCGCGCGGTCTGATCGTGCCGAACATCAAGGACGCGCACGACAAGACCCTGCCGCAGCTGGCGGAGTCCCTGGGCGAGCTGGTGGCGACGGCCCGTGAGGGCAAGACGACCCCGGCGGCCATGCAGGGCGGCACGGTGACCATCACCAACGTCGGCGTCTTCGGTGTCGACACCGGTACACCGATCCTCAACCCGGGCGAGTCCGCGATCCTCGCGGTCGGCGCGATCAAGCTGCAGCCCTGGGTCCACAAGGGCAAGGTGAAGCCCCGCCAGGTCACCACTCTGGCGCTCTCCTTCGACCACCGCCTGGTCGACGGCGAACTGGGCTCCAAGGTCCTGGCGGACGTCGCCGCGATCCTGGAACAGCCGAAGAGGCTCATCACCTGGGCCTGACCCGGTCATCACCTGGGCCCGACCGGCTCATGAAAGAGGTCCCGGGACGTGCGCCGCGTCCCGGGACCTCTTCCGTTCGTTCAGGCGTGATCAGTCACGCTGCGCGCCGGCCGGGAGTGAGCGCAGCTCCATCGTCCGGGCGCTGGTGGAGGCGAAGCCGAAGTCGAGCAGCTTCGCGGCGTCCGTGAAGCGCGCGTCGCCGGTCGTCGAGGCCAGGACGACACCGGTGTAGGTCTTGCCGTTGCGGGTCGCGGCGAAGACGAGGCAAGGGCCCGCGGCCGTGCCGGTCCCGGTCTTCACACCGATGGCGCCGCTGTACGAGCCCAGCAGCTTGTTGGTGTTGTACCAGGTGTACGTACGGGTGCCGCCGGTGCTCGTCGTCGCGGTGGTCTTGTACGACGTCACCTTGACGACGTCACGGAAGGTGGCGCTGCTCATCGCGTGGCGGGCGAGCTTCGCCAGGTCCCACGGGGTGGTGTAGTTGTTCCCCGTCGTGGAGATGCCGTCGAACGAGTCGAACTTGGTGTTCACCAGGCCGAGCTGCGTGGCCTTCTTGTTCATCTTGCCGATGAACGACTTCGTGCGGGCGGCGGTCGTCGTCCCGGTGCCGTAGGCGTCGGCAAGGGCGTACGCGGCGTCGCAGCCGGACGGCAGCATCAGCCCGGACAGCAGCTGGCGGACCGTCAGCTTGTCACCGGTGCGCAGGTCCGCGGTGCTCGCGCCGTTGCGGACGACGTAGTCGCGGTACTCCTGCTTGATGGTGACCTTCTTGTTGAGGTCCACGCCCGGAGTGGTGAGGACCGTGATGGCCGTCACCAGCTTCGTGGTGCTCGCCATCTGGCGGCGCGTGTTGTTCGCCTTGCCGTAGATGGCCTTGCCGTCCGCCTGGTCGAGGAGGAAGCCGCCCTTGGCGGTGATGGACGGGATCGGCACCGCCGCCTGCGCGGGCGCGGCCAGGGGCGAGGCCGTCAGCAGCAGACCGCCCGCGAGAGCGACGGTGGCGGCGCGGCGCAGGCCCTTGTGGCTGAGTATCAAAGGAAACGCTCCGATGGTCGCGAATGCGTCGGAAGTCGCAACTTCCAAAGTCGATTTGGGACCCAGGAGAAAGGAGGGTCCCGATACGAGACTCGCGAGTGGGGCAGATGGATGTACGGATGTTGCGCAGATCTCGCGCGAACATCATCGGGGCTTCCGGCGCCGCCCCGTGTCACGGACACGCCCCCGCGCCCGGACACGCCCCGGGACCGTTCCGCATGCGCCCCGCAGGCGTCCTGGATGCGCCCTGACACGCCCCGCAGGTGCCCTGGATGAGTCCTGCATGCTGGACGGGTACTCCTGTTGCACCCCTGTTGTATCTAAGCTGTGCACATGTCCGCCGCCTCCACCAGACAGCCCCCTGCCGCCGAGCGCGTCTACGCCCACATCAAGCAGGCCGTACTCGACCGTCGCTACGAGGGCGGCACGCTGCTCACCGAGGGCGAGCTGGCCGAGGCCGTCGGAGTCTCCCGCACCCCCGTGCGCGAAGCGCTCCTCAAGCTGGAGATGGAAGGACTGCTGAGGCTCTACCCGAAGAAGGGCGCCCTGGTTCTCGCCGTCTCCGCCCAGGAGATCGCCGATGTCGTCGAAACCCGGCTGCTGGTCGAGGAGTTCGCCGTCCGCAAGGCCGTACCGGCTCCGCCGCGGCTGATCGAGCGCCTCGAGGAGCTGCTGGAGGAGCACAAGCAGCGCGCCGAGTCCGGCGACCTCGCCGAGGTCGCCGTCACCGACCGCTGTTTCCACGCGGAGATCGTCCGTCACGCCGGGAACGAGATCCTCTCCCGCCTCTACGACCAGCTCCGCGACCGTCAGCTGCGGATGGGTGTCGCCGTGATGCATTCGCACCCCGACCGGATCGCCAAGAACATCGCGGAGCACGCCGAGATGCTGGAGGCCATCAGGGCCGGCGACACCGAGCTGGCCGCGCACTGTGTGCGCCAGCACCTGAGCTGGGTCAAGGTGCTCGTCCGGGGTGAGGAGCGATGAGCTCGGCAGGACCGGGAGGCGCCGTCTCACTGCCCGGTGATCCGCCGGGCGGACGCCGGGCCCTCGTCGTCTGGGGCATCGGCGTCGCCGTCTACTTCGTCGCCGTCATCTTCCGTACGTCCCTGGGTGTCGCCGGACTCGACGCCGCCGACCGCTTCGACGTCAACGCCTCCGCGCTCTCGGCCTTCTCCATACTCCAGCTGCTGGTCTACGCCGGCATGCAGATACCCGTCGGCCTGATGGTCGACCGGCTCGGCACCAAGAAGGTGCTGACCCTCGGCGTCGTCCTCTTCACCGCGGGACAGCTCGGCTTCGCGCTCTCCCCCTCGTACGGCACGGCCCTCGCCTCGCGCGCGCTGCTCGGCTGCGGCGACGCGATGACCTTCATCAGCGTGCTGCGGCTCGGCTCACGCTGGTTCCCGGCCCGGCGCGGACCGCTCATCGCGCAGATCGCCGCGCTGTTCGGCATGGCCGGCAATCTCGTCTCGACCATCTTCATCTCCCGGCTGCTGCACGGCCTCGGCTGGACCGCGACGTTCGCCGGCAGCGCGGCGGCCGGAGGGCTCGTCATGGTGCTGCTCCTGCTCTTCCTCAAGGACCATCCCGAGGGATGCGAACCGGCCCCCGCCGAGCACGCCGGAGCCGCCTTCGTCCGCAAGCAGATCGCCCTGTCCTGGCGTGAGCCCGGCACCCGCCTCGGTATGTGGGTGCACTTCACGACCCAGTTCCCCGCCATGGTCTTCCTGCTGCTGTGGGGTCTGCCCTTCCTCGTCGAGGCGCAGGGGCTGTCCCGGGAGACCGCGGGCGAACTGCTCACCCTGGTGGTGGTCTCCAACATGGTGGTGGGTCTGGTGTACGGGCAGATCATTGCCCGGCACCATGCCGCGAGGGCGCCGCTCGCGCTCGGCACGGTCGCGGTGACGGCCGCGGTATGGGGCGCCACCATTGCCTACCCGGGCGACCGGTCCCCGATATGGCTGCTGCTCACACTCTGCACGGTCCTCGGCGCCTGCGGCCCCGCCTCGATGATCGGCTTCGATTTCGCCCGCCCCGCGAACCTGCCGGAGCGCCAGGGCACGGCCTCCGGCATCGTCAACATGGGAGGGTTCGTCGCGTCCATGACCACACTGCTGGCGGTGGGCGTGCTGCTGGACGCGACCGGCGACAACTACCGGATCGCGTTCTCGTCGGTGTTCGTCCTGGAGGCCCTGGGCGTGCTCCAGATCCTGCGGCTGCGGGCACGCACGGTGCGGCTGGAGCGGGAACGGCTGGTGGCGAGCCGGGTGGAGGCGGTCCACGTCCCGGCGTGACGCGCGGGCGCGGGGGAGGCCGCGGACGGCCCCGGCCGGGCGCACGGCGCCCGGCTGCCCGCAGGCGGCGGGGCGAGTACGCCCCGCCGCGCTACGGCGTCACCGCGAACGAGTCCAGGATCGCCGCCGCCAGGTCCGGGTCGCCCTCGACCTTGATCCGGTCGCCGACCGCCGCGGGCCTGACCCGGCCGGCGGCGAGCCGTACGTACGTCTCCCAGTCCAGCGCCAGCGTCGCCGCGGGCCCCAGCGACGGCGCGCCGTCTATCGTGCCGTGGCCCTCCGCGTCCACGCGGACGGTCCGCAGGAACTCCACGGGCCCGCTCACGTCGAAGACGACCGCCGAGTTCGGCGGGGCGCCCGCGTCCTTGGCGACGACCTTCGGCAGGACGGCCAGGAACGTGTCCCGTGCGACCAGGGCGCCGGGGGAGTCGAGGTTGCCCGGCTTGCCCAGCGCGGTGCGGAGGTCCTGCTCGTGCAGCCAGACGTCGAACGCCCGCATCCGGTAGGCCAGTTCCAGGGTCTGCTCGGCCCCGAGAGGGGCACGGACCATCGTGTCGGGCGCGCGGTTCTCGTTCCGCAGCTGCCTGTTCCGCCGGATGATCGTGTACTCCAGCTCGGAGGTCATCTCGGGTGCCGTGTGGTGCCGGCGCACATCGACCTGCATCTCCATGTAGCGCGAGAACTCACTGCGTACGTGGTAGAGATCGCGCGGCAGGGTGTGGATCGGCCGGGGGTCACCGAGCATTTCGCACTCCATGCCGATGACATGCGACACGATGTCGCGCACCGACCACGCGGGGCACGGCGTCGGGCGGTTCCACTCCCCTTCGACAAGGGGCTGCACCAGCTCGGATATCGCTTCGATGGAGTGGGTCCAGGCGTCGGCGTAGGTCTGGAGACTGGGATGGACGGTCACGGAACCCCTCGGCGGTTGTGCGCGGGCTGGGTGCTGTGGTGGACAAGTTACGCTGCCCTCGGGCACCCCGGCAGTGCTTTCGTGTGACGATCGTAGGCCCGTGTTGACGGCTCGAATGCCAGGACGGTGGTAGTGTGCGCGCCTCACTCATCCAGATCGCAGTAGACCCGGACGAACCCGTAGATTCCCGCAGGCAGCGAGCCGCGGCTCTGGTACGTGAGCAGGCCGGTGCCGATCTTGTCGTCCTCCCCGAACTGTGGCCGGTCGGAGCCTTCGCCTACGAGCTCTTCGAGACGGAGGCGGAGCCGCTCGAAGGTCCCTCGTACGAGGCGATGGCGAAGGCGGCGAGTGACGCGGGCGTCTGGCTGCACGCGGGCTCCATCGTCGAGCGGGCCCCGTCCGGCAGTGGCTCCGCCGCGGGTTCCGGCCCCCTCTACAACACGTCCCTGGTCTTCTCCCCCACCGGGGAACTCGCCCGGGTCTACCGCAAGATCCACCGCTTCGGCTTCGACAAGGGCGAGGCGGTGATGATGGCCGCGGGCGACGAACTCGCCACCGTACGGCTCCCCGAGGCCACCCTCGGCCTCGCCACCTGCTACGACCTCCGCTTCCCCGAACTCTTCCGCGGCCTCGTCGACGCCGGCGCGGACCTCCTCGTCATCGCCGCCGGCTGGCCCGAACGCCGCCGCGCCCACTGGACCCTGCTCGCCCAGGCCCGCGCCGTCGAGAACCAGTCGTACGTCCTCGCCGTCGGCAGCGCAGGCACCCACGCGGGCGTCGAGCAGGCGGGCCACAGCATCGTCGTCGACCCCTGGGGCGAGGTCCTCGCCGAGGCGGGCGCGGCGGAGGAGATCCTCACCGTCGACATCGACCCGGCGAAGGTGGCGCAGACCCGGGAGCAGTTCCCGGCGCTCAAGGACCGCGTCCTGGGGCTGACGCCGCCGCGGTGACGGTGCCGCGCTGACGGTGCCGCGCGGGCCGCACGGCCGGGGCGGTGCTGCGCCCCGGGGTCCGCACTGTGCCCCGGAGGTCCGTACTGCGCCCTGGGCCTCCACCCGGCCAGGCCCGGCCCGGCACGGTCAGTTCCGGGTGCCGAAGTTCTGCACCCACCACGGCCCGTTGGCGCTGAGGTTCACACCGACCCCGAAGTCCGTGAATCCGCAGTCCAGGATGTTGTCACGGTGGCCGGGGCTGTTCATCCAGTCGATCATCGCCGTCGCCGGGTCGTCCGGCCCCCGGTGGATGTTCTCGCCCCACTTGCCGGCCGGATAGCCCGCGGCGCGCATCCGGTCGTCGGCGTGCCGGCCCTCCGGGCTCGCGTGCTCGTAGTAGTCGCGGGCCGCCATGTCGTCGGCGTGCGCCTGGGCCGCGGCCTGCACCTGGACGCTCACCCGGAGCGGGGCGCAGCCGGCCTTCGCCCGCTCGACGTTGACCAGTTCGGCGATCTGCTCGGCGAACCGGGCCGCCTGGCCCGTCGCCTTGCCGCCTCCCCCGTCCTTCGTCCGTTCCGCGGCAGGCTGCGCGGTGCGCTCCTGGTGCCGGGACGTGGGGGTGGACGCGGCGGCCGTGCTGTTCCGGGTGCCGGTGGGCGCGCCGTCCGTCGTCCCGGGAGACGTCGAAGGTGCCGCCGACGGGGAGGCCGAGGGCGACGCCGGGGGTATGAAGCCGGAGAGTTCGCCGCCCGGGGCCAGCGCAACGCCCGGGTCCCCGGGCACCTCCCGCACGGACGCAGCCACGGCCTCATCGTTCGCAGCGTCCCCGTCCGAACCGCTCAGCGCGAAGATCCCGCCCGCGAGGACGGCAGCCGCGGCCACACCCACGACCACGGGCCCCGGCACGTCCGGCCGGAACCCCGGCCGCGGTCGGCGGCTGTGCCGGCCCTTCCCCGCGGCCCGCCGGCGCCCGCCGCGTACCTCTGGCGCAATCCGGACCGACTGGGTCGCCACGGTCTCGGGAAACGTCGCCACGGTCTCGGGAAACGTCGCCACGGTCTCGGGAAACCAGGTCGGCCTGTTCGTGCGCTGCATCGGGGCCCCGCTCTCATCGGAAGGCCGGTCCGTCCGGCACAGAGGAGAGGGGCGTGCGGCATACGGGATAACGGTTTTTCGCCTCGGGGCCGGAAGTCGCCCCTACTCGGTGGGACAGCACCGAGCCCCCGCGCGGAAACAGCCGATGGCCACGGCCCACCGGTCGTCGTGGTGGTGCGTCAGTCGCCGACCTGGTGTTCCACGCGGTGGCGGATGTACTCGTCCGGATGGGACCGGGCTATCGCTACCGCCGCGTCCACCAGGTCGTGCAACTCCGGCGGGTAGACCGACTTCCGGAGCGGCAGTCCGGGGAGGATGCAGCGCCGGACGTCCACGTGCTCGTTGGTCACGAACTCGCGCAGCGCGGCCTCTCGCCACTCGACCGACACGACCGAGCCGTCATCGGGTTCCGCCGGGTCGGCGACACCGGGATTCTCCGCCCGTACGAGGGGCATCCGCAGGGGCATGGCCGACCAGTACCAGGCCCGCGCGGCGCCCGCCCGCACCACGTCCGTGCCCGTCCGCAGGTAACCGAGCAGCGCGGATTGGACGCGTCTGTACCCGAAAGCGTTCAGAGCAGGCTCGACGAACTGACGGTTGAAGCTCGGATCGGGGTCGTGGACGGCCGCCCTGACGAGCGCGTCGAAGGACTCCTCGGAAAGGCTCACGTCCCGGCGGCAGGCCTCACGCAGTGCCGCCCGAGCGCGGTGCTCCCAAGTTCGTCGATCAGCGGGGTCCGGCTCCGGAGGGACATCGAGCCCGAGGATCCCGACGACGTCCGCCAGGCACCTGTAGAACGGCTCCCGACGGTCCTCCGTACGCCCCGGCAGCGCCATGAACGCCCGTACCGTCCCGGCCGTCTCACCAGCAGCCGTCTCGTTCCCGTCCGCAGCCAACCTTCGCTCCCCTGTCGCAGGCGTTGCCGTACGCGTGTGATCCGACGTTCATACCAGGATGGCAAGCTTGAACCATGAACGATGCCGCCCCGGCGCCCACCCCCGCGCCTGCGCCCCGCCGACGTGCCCGTGTCCGTGCCCCCGAGCTGATCGGCAAAGGGGGGTGGATCAACACCGGCGGCAAGGATCTGAAGCTCGCCGACTTCCGAGGTCGCACATTGATCTTGGATTTTTGGACGTTCTGCTGCATCAACTGCCTGCATGTCCTGGACGAGCTGCGCGAGCTGGAGGAGAAGCACCGGGACACCCTGGTGATCGTCGGTGTGCACTCGCCGAAGTTCGTGCACGAGGCCGAGCACCAGGCCGTCGTCGACGCCGTCGAGCGGTACGAGGTGCACCACCCCGTCCTCGACGACCCGGAGCTCGCGACCTGGAAGCAGTACGCCGTGCGGGCGTGGCCGACGCTCGTCGTGATCGACCCCGAGGGGTACGTCGTCGCGCAGCACGCCGGTGAAGGGCATGCCCATGCCATCGAGCGGCTGGTGGAGGAGCTGGAGGCCGAGCACGGCGCGAAGGGGACGCTGCGGCGCGGGGACGGGCCGTACGTACCGCCGGAGCCCGAGGCCGGCGATCTGCGCTTCCCCGGGAAGGCCGTGCTGCTGCCGTCCGGGAACTTCCTGGTGTCCGACTCGACCCGGCACCAACTGGTCGAGCTGGAGCCGGACGGCGAGACGGCCGTCCGGCGCATCGGCGACGGGGACTTCCGGGAGCCGCAGGGGCTCGCGCTGCTCCCGGACGGGCGCGTCGTCGTCGCCGACACCGTGAACCACGCGCTGCGGACGTACGACCCCGCGAGCGGCGCGATCGAGCTCGTCGCCGGCACCGGGCGGCAGTGGTGGCAGGGGTCGCCGACGTCCGGGCCGGCCCGTGAGGTGGATCTGTCGTCACCGTGGGACGTGGCCTGGTGGCAGGGCAAGGTGTGGATCGCCATGGCCGGCGTCCACCAGTTGTGGACGTACGACCCGGCCACGGACACCGTCGAGGCCGCCGCCGGGACGACCAACGAGGGCCTGGTCGACGGGCCGGCACCGGAGGCCTGGTTCGCTCAGCCGTCCGGTCTCGCCGCCACCGAGGACCGGCTGTGGATCGCCGACTCGGAGACCTCCGCGCTGCGCTGGGTCGACACCGACGGAGTCGTCCACACCGCCGTCGGCACCGGCCTCTTCGACTTCGGACACCGCGACGGGGACGCCGGACAGGCGCTGCTCCAGCACCCGTTGGGCGTCACCGCGCTGCCCGACGGTTCGGTTGCCGTGTCCGACACGTACAACCACGCGCTGCGCCGCTACGACCCGGCGACCGGTGAGGTGACGACCCTCGCCACCGATCTGCGGGAGCCGTCCGCCGCAGTCCTCGTGGGAGACGACATCGTCGTCGTGGAGTCGGCCCGGCACCGGCTGACCCGGCTTCGGCTGCCCGAGGAGGCCGTACGGGTCGAGGCCGTCGCGCACCGTACGCAGCGGGCCGCGACGGAGGTCGCCCCGGGCACGCTGCGGCTGGACGTCGTGTTCCAGGCCCCGGCCGGCCAGAAGCTCGACAACCGCTACGGTCCTTCGACCCGGCTCCTCGTCTCCTCCACCCCGCCGGAGCTGCTCACGGCCGGCGAGGGCGCGGGCACGGACCTGTTCCGTGAGCTGGAGCTCGACCCGGCCGTGACGGAGGGCGTGCTGCACGTCTCGGCGATGGCCGCGTCCTGCGACGACGACCCTGACAACGAGTACCCGGCCTGCCATGTGCACCAGCAGGACTGGGGCGTTCCGGTCCGTGTGACGCAGGACGGTGCGGCGCGCCTTCCGCTGGTGCTGGCGGGTATGGACGCCTAGGCCCGCACACGGCCCAGGGCCGCCACCGGGACCAGGGCCGCACCGGCCTCAGTGGAACAGGCCCTGCTTGGCCGAGAGGCGTCCCGCCGCGCCGTCGAGGCAACCGGCCACCCACAACCCCGGGTTGTGGGTGGCCCTGCGGCCGCCGAGTCCCTCGGACTCCATCCGCGCGCAGCCCCCGCTCAGCAGCTCCTTCGTCAGTTCGCCCGACACATCGGCCTTCCTGATGCGCGTGGCCTGCACGTACCCGGCCTCGTACGCGATGTCGTCACCCCACGGCGGGCGGTCGTTGTACTCGTGGACGAGTACGGCGGCGAGCGCGGCGATCAGCACGACGGCCGCGGCGAGCACGGTGGTCAACTTCCTTGGCGATGGGCCCCGGTGACGCACGAGGCTCGTCCGCTGTCCCAGCAGAACCATGTGAAACACCGTGTCAGGCAGGGTGTTTCGCGGATGTTGCGGTCCGTGTTGGTCAGCGGCGGCGTCCGGGCGTGCCGTCCTCGTCCACGTACGTCGGCGCGACCGGCGGGACGACCGCGCGCCGCCGCCTCGCGATACTCGTGAAGGTGGCGACGCCGATGATGCCCACCGCCATCAGAATCAGCCCGACCAGATCGAGGTTGACGCTCTCGGTCTGCCAGTCGGTCGCGAAGGTGAGGATGGCCCCCGCCCCGATCAGCAGAATGCAGCCTCCCAGGCCCATGATGTCCGCCTCCTGAAAGCAGTGTGCTGTTCCGGGTACCCGCTTCCGGAACAGCCATGCCGTGACGGCGGGTTCACCCCGGGGGGCTCACCTCGCGCGTTCGCCCCTCCAGGAAGGCCACCAGGGCGTTGGCCAGCAGATACGGGTCCTCCGCGCCGCACAGTTCGCGCGCGCTGTGCATGGACAGGATCGCCACACCGATGTCGACGGTCCTGATCCCGTGCCGGGCGGCGGTGATCGGGCCGATCGTCGTGCCGCACGGCATGGCGTTGTTGGAGACGAACGTCTGCCACGGCACCCCGGCGCGCTCGCATGCCGCGGCGAACACGGCCCGTCCGCTGCCGTCCGTCGCGTACCGCTGGTTGACGTTGACCTTGAGGATGGGGCCGCCGTTCGCGCGCGGGTGGTGCGTCGGGTCGTGCCGCTCCGCGTAGTTGGGGTGCACGGCGTGCCCGGTGTCGGACGAGAGGCAGACCGTACCGGCGAAGGCGCGTGCCTTGTCCTCGTACGTACCGCCGCGCGCGAACACCGAGCGCTCCAGCACCGACCCGAGCAGCGGCCCGTCCGCGCCGGTGTCCGCCTGGGAGCCGTTCTCCTCGTGGTCGAAGGCGGCGAGCACCGGGATGTACGTCAGGTCGTCGCGCGCGGAGACCGCGGCCAGCGCAGCCGTCCCCGCGTGCACGGACAGCAGGTTGTCCATCCGCGGACCGGCCAGCAGCTCCCGGTCCCGGCCGAGATACGCGGGCGCCTCCAGTGCGTGCGTCATCAGGTCCCAGCCGGTGATCTCCCCGGCGGAGAGCCCGGTCTCCGCCTCCAGGAAGGAGATGAGGTCGCCCTCGCCGACGGAGTCGCCCAGACCCCAGATGGGCTGCATGTGCTTCTGCTTGTCGAGCTGCAGACCCTTCTCGTGGATCGAACGGTCCATGTGGATGGCGAGCTGCGGCACGCGCAGCAGCGGCCGGTCGATGTTCACCAGCCGCGTCGTCCCGTCCCGCAGGCAGAGCCGGCCGGCCAGGCCCAGGTCGCGGTCGAGCCAGGAGTTGAGCAGCGGGCCGCCGTAGATCTCGACGGCGATCTGCCGCCAGCCGTGCGCGCCCATGTCGGGCTGGGGCTTCACCCGCAGGTTCGGCGAGTCGGTGTGCGCGCCGACGATCCGGAACGGCGTGTGGGCCTCCGCCCCCTCAGGCACGTACCAGGCGACGATCGCCCCGCCGCGCAGCACGTACTTCCCGCCGGTGCCCGCGGCGGAAGCCGTTGATGTCACGGCGTCCCAGGCGTCGGTCTCCTCGACCTGCCGGAAACCGGCCTTCTCCAGCCGCTCGGCGGCATTCGCCACGGCGTGGTACGGCGACGGGCTCGCCGCGAGGAAGGACATCAGGTCATCGGTGTGTCCGCGGTCGAAGCGGGCCGGTGCGTCACTGCTGCTCATGGTGTTCACCTTAACGAGGTACGGGGGCCCGCTCCCGGAAAGGAAGCGAGCCCCCGTTGACGAGGTCGGCCGGGGCCGGACCTAGTGTCCCTCCCGGCAAGCTCTGCCCTGTCGCGCAGACATTGCCGGTCGCGGCACTAGAACGCGGCCTCGTCCAGCTCCATCAGCTCGTTGTCGACGCCCTCGGCGATCTCGCGGGCGAGCGAGACACCCGGCAGGACGTTGGCGGCGAAGAACTTCGCGGCCGCGATCTTGCCCTGGTAGAAGGCCTTCTCCTTTGCGGAGGCGGTCTCCAGCGCCTCGGCGGCGACGGCCGCGCCGCGCAGCAGCAGGTAGCCGACAACGACGTCGCCGGAGGCCAGCAGCAGGCGGGTGGTGTTGAGGCCGACCTTGTAGATGTTCTTGACGTCCTCGCCGGTGGCGGTGAGGTCGGTCAGCATGCGGCCGACGATCGCCTCCAGGTCGACGGCGGCCTTGGCGAGCGCGTCACGGGCGCCGGCCAGCTCGTCGCCGCCGGTGCCGACCGCGAGGAACTTCTTGATCTCCTCGGCCAGCAGGTTCAGCGAGGCGCCCTGGTCGCGGACGATCTTCCGGAAGAAGAAGTCCTGACCCTGGATCGCGGTGGTGCCCTCGTAGAGGGTGTCGATCTTGGCGTCGCGGATGTACTGCTCGATCGGGTACTCCTGCAGGTACCCGGAGCCGCCGAAGATCTGCAGCGACTGGGCGAGCTGCTCGTACGCCTTCTCGGAGCCGTAGCCCTTCACGATCGGCAGCAGCAGGTCGTTCAGGCCGTGCAGCGTCTTCGCGTCCTCGCCGGCGGCCTCCTTGAAGGCGATCTCGTCCTGGACGGAGGCGGTGTAGAGAACGAGGGAGCGCATGCCCTCCGCGTACGCCTTCTGCGTCATCAGCGAGCGGCGCACGTCCGGGTGGTTCGTGATGGTGACCTTGGGCGCGGTCTTGTCCATGAACTGCGACAGGTCGGAGCCCTGGACGCGCTCCTTGGCGTACTCAAGCGCGTTCAGGTAGCCCGTCGACAGGGTGGAGATCGCCTTCGTGCCGACCATCATGCGGGCGAACTCGATGATCATGAACATCTGGCGGATGCCGTCGTGCTTGTCGCCGATCAGCCAGCCCTTGGCGGGGTGCTGGTCGCCGAACGTCATCTCGCAGGTGTTGGAGGCCTTGAGGCCCATCTTGTGCTCGACGTTCGTCGCGTAGACACCGTTGCGCTCGCCGAGCTCGCCGGTCTCCCAGTCGAAGTGGAACTTCGGCACGAGGAAGAGGGACAGGCCCTTGGTGCCGGGGCCGTGGCCCTCGGGGCGCGCCAGCACGTAGTGGAGGATGTTCTCCTCCATGTCGTGCTCACCGGAGGTGATGAAGCGCTTCACGCCCTCGATGTGCCAGGAGCCGTCCTCCTGCTGGATCGCCTTGGTGCGGCCTGCGCCGACGTCCGAGCCGGCGTCCGGCTCGGTGAGGACCATCGTGGAGCCCCACTGCTTCTCGACCGCGATCTGGGCGACCTTCTTCTGTGCCTCGTTGCCCTCCTCGAAGAGGATCCCGGCGAAGGCCGGACCCGAGGAGTACATCCATATCGCGGGGTTCGAGCCCAGGAGCAGCTCGGCGTAGGACCAGACCAGGGAGCGCGGCGCGGTCGTCCCGCCGATCTCCTCGGGCAGGCCGAGCCGCCAGTACTCGGAGTCCATGAAGGCCTTGTAGCTCTTCTTGAACGACGCCGGGACCGGCGCGGTGTTGGTCGCCGGGTCGAAGACCGGCGGGTTGCGGTCGGCGTCCTCGAAGGACTCGGCGAGGTCGTTCTCCGCGAGGCGGGCGATCTCGTCGAGGATGCTCTTGGCGGTCTCGACGTCCATCTCCGCGAACGGGCCGGTGCCGTACAGCTTGTCGCGCCCGAGGACCTCGAAGAGGTTGAACTCGATGTCGCGGAGATTCGACTTGTAGTGCCCCATGGCGACGGCTCCGTAAGGATCGGGGAGGAGGCAGGGTTCCTCGTACATCTACCAGCAAGTAGCTACGATGATGCTACCCGCCGGTAATAACGTGCAACCCCTATCGGTCATCTGTGACACGGCTCGCTGCCGCGGGCCGGTTCCCCTCGGTCGTTCCTAGGGCCTGACGCGAGGCGACTGCCGGTCGGTACGCTTGCGGGCATGTACGGCTACGACCAGAACCCCGGCGCTCAGCAGCACTACGCCGCCCCGCCGCAGCAGCCGATGTCCGGTGCCGGCATGCACGGCGCTGGTGCCGGGTACGGCGAGCAGCCGCTGTATCCCGAGCCGTCGCCGCCGTCGCTCGCGGACGCGGTGCGGGCGTTCACGACCGGGTCTCTGTCCGCGGAGGACTTCCAGCAGATCTTCGCGACGTCGAAGGTGTACTGCCCGCGCGGCGACAACCCCGGTTTCCTCGCGCTGCACAACACCCAGCAGCCGGTGATCCCTATGTTCACGTCGCTCAAGGAGCTGCGGCGGTACGCGGGCAAGGAGTCGAAGTACTTCGTGATCACGGGCGCGGAGGTGATCGACCTGCTGCCGACCGGATACGGGTTCGTCCTCGACATGGAGGGGGACCACCGGATGGTGTTCGACGCGAAGGCCGTGGAGCAGATGGTCGACTTCGCGATGCGCCGTATGTACGGATGAGCCGGTGCGGCCGATCATGGCCGACATGACGTGCGCCCGGGAATTGATCCCGGGCGTTTTCGCGTTCAGGGTGGCAAGAAGTTCAGCGTTCAACTAAACTCGGACGCACAAGGAGGTCCCGCCATGCCTGCAGTGACTGTCGAGAATCCGCTCACCCTGCCGCGCGTCGTCGCGCCCGCCGATGCCCAGGCGCGTCCCGTGCTCGCCGTGACCACGGCGCCCAGCGGATTCGAGGGGGAGGGCTTCCCGGTGCGACGTGCGTTCGCCGGGATCAACTACAAGTACCTCGACCCGTTCATCATGATGGACCAGATGGGCGAGGTGGAGTACGCGCCGGGCGAGCCCAAGGGCACCCCGTGGCACCCGCACCGCGGATTCGAGACCGTCACGTACATCATCGACGGCGTCTTCGACCACCAGGACTCCAACGGCGGTGGCGGCACCATCACCAACGGGGACACCCAGTGGATGACCGCGGGCTCGGGCCTTCTGCACATCGAGGCGCCGCCGGAGTCGCTCGTCATGTCCGGCGGTCTCTTCCACGGTCTGCAGCTGTGGGTGAACCTGCCGGCGAAGGACAAGATGATGCCTCCGCGCTACCAGGACATCCGCGGCGGCCAGGTCCAGCTGCTGACCAGCCCCGACGGCGGCGCGCTGCTCCGGGTCATCGCCGGTGAGCTGGACGGCCACGAGGGACCCGGCATCACCCACACGCCGATCACCATGGTCCACGCGACCCTGCGCCCCGGCGCCGAGATCAACCTGCCGTGGCGCGAGGACTTCAACGGTCTGGTGTACGTCCTCGCCGGCCGTGGCAGCGTCGGCACGGACCGCCGTCCGGTCCACAGCGGCCAGACCGCCGTCTTCGGCGCGGGCTCCTCGCTGACCGTCCGTGCGGACGAGAAGCAGGACTCGAACACGCCGGAACTGGAGGTCGTGCTGCTCGGCGGGCAGCCGATCCGCGAGCCCATGGCGCACTACGGGCCGTTCGTGATGAACACCCGCGAGGAGCTGCAGCAGGCCTTCGACGACTTCCAGAAGGGCCGGCTGGGCACCATCCCCGCCGTGCACGGGATGTAAGCCCGCGTAAGCCTGCGACTCGACGGCTCGGCGAAGCGACGACCCGATGCCGCGCTCGACGCACGGTCGATGCCGCGCCCGGCCCGCACTGCCGGGCGCAGCAACTCACCTGATGGGGCGTCACCCGTCCGGCCCGGACGGGCGCGCCGCGGCGCACCACGCATGATCGACTGGGGGCCGTGCCCCCGTCGCAGCCCACGCCCACGCGCCCGCCGCTCCTCCCCGAACCCGTGAAGCGGGTCGCGGCCTGGTGTGTCGTCGCGCTCCTCGTGGCCGGCGTCGCCGCGGTCGGCGTATGGCTGATCATCGTCTTCAAGACCGCCGTCACGCCCGTACTGCTCGCCCTGCTCGGTACGGCCCTGCTCCGGCCGCTGTACCGGCGGCTCGTCAAGATGAAGGTGCAGCGGTCCCTGGCCGCCGGGCTGACCTGCGCCGCCGTGGTCGCCGTCGTCGGCGGGGCCATGTACATCGTGGTCAGCGCGCTGATCGAGAGCGGTGACCAGATCATCGCCTCGCTCCGACAGGCCGCCCGGGATCTCACCAAGCACTTCGGCGCCGCCGGGACCTCGCTGGACGATCTGGCGGCCAACTCCAAGGACCTGCTCACCAAGTTCGGCGGGACGGCCGCCACGGGGGTGATCTCAGGGCTCAGCGTCGTCGGCGAGTTGGTCGCGATCGCCGTCCTCGCCCTGCTGCTGATCTTCTTCTTCCTCCGGGACTCCGACCGCGCGGTCGGCGCCCTGCGCTCCCTCGCTCCCCGCTCCACCGGAGACATCGTGGAGGCGATGGGGCGACGGGCCTTCGAGGCCGTCGAGGGCTTCATGCGAGGGACGACGTTCATCGCGCTGATCGACGCCATCTGCATCACGATCGGTCTGCTGATCCTCCGCGTGCCCGGCGCGGTCGGGCTCGGCGCCCTTGTCTTCGTCTTCGCGTACATCCCGTACCTGGGGGCCTTCATCTCCGGCACGCTCGCCGTTCTCGTCGCGCTCGCCGACCGGGGGTTCGTGATCGCGCTCTGGGCGCTCGGGGTGGTCCTCGCCGTACAGGTGATGGAGGGGCACGTCCTGCAGCCGATGATCCAGAGCCGTACCGTCCAGATGCATCCGGCGGTCGTCATGCTGGCGATCACGGCAGGCGCCGGGATCGCCGGGATCCTCGGGATGCTGCTGGCCGTGCCCCTGACCGCCGCCGCGTTCGGCGTGATCGGCGTGCTGCGGGGCCGCTACGAACCGGTCGGCGAGCCCACGGAGGGACCGGCCGAAGGCCCGGCGGGTGGTGGCGGCTCGCCGGGAGCGCCCTCCGCGGCACCCGGCTCGTAGAGCTCGAACCAGATCGACTTGCCCTCGCCCCGCGGATCCACGCCCCACACGTCCGCGAGCATCTCCATCAGCAGCAGCCCCCGCCCGGAGGACGCCCATTCGCCGGGCTGCCGCTTGTGCGGCAGCTCGTCGCTCGCGTCGGAGACCTCCACCCGGAGGCGCCGGCCGCCGTGCTCGCCCGCCGCCTCCGCCACCATCAGCGCGTCGTCGTCGGTGTGTATGAGTACGTTGGTGACCATCTCGGAGACCATCAGCACCGCCGAGTCGACCTGCTCCCCGTCCGTCCAGTCGTGCAGCAGGTCGCGCATCTGCTGCCGGGCGATCGCGAGCCGCTCCGGCTCCGCCTGGGCGACGGTGAGGACGGTACGGCGCGGGGCCCGGCGGGGCGGCCTGCCGTGCCGGGACAGCAGCAGCACCGCGATGTCGTCCTCGCGCCGGTCGGCGAGCGGCCCGGTCGTGTAGTGCGAAGCCGGGCCGTGAACGGCCTGGACGAGGGCGTCGGCGAGCTTCTCCAGCTCCAGCGAGTCGCCCTCGCCGCGGTGCTCCTCCAGCACGGCCCGGATCCGCTCCCAGCCGCTCTGCAGGTCGTGGCCGCCGGTCTCCAGCAGGCCGTCCGTGCACATCATGATCGTCTCGCCGGGTTCGAGCGAGATCCGCGTGGTCGGATAGTCCGAGTCCGGGTCGATGCCGAGCGGCAGCCCACCGGCCGTGGGCCGCAGGATGACCGTGCCGTCGGCCATCCGGATCGCCGGGTCCGGGTGCCCGGCTCGCGCGATGTCGAGGGTGCCGGTCGCCGGGTCGCACTCCAGATAGAGGCAGGTCGCGAAGCGCGGTCCGCTGTACGGGCCGATGCGTCCGACCACGTCGCCGTCGTCGTACGCCTCGCTCTCCGCGTAGTCGTGCAGCCCGACCAGGAAGCGCGATGCCCGCGAGAGCACGGCGTCGGGGCGGTGCCCCTCGGAGGCGTACGCCCGCAGGGCGATCCGCAGCTGCCCCATCAGTCCGGCCGCCCGTACGTCATGGCCCTGCACGTCACCGATGATCAGCGCGATGCGCCCGGTCGGCAGCGGGATCAGGTCGTACCAGTCGCCGCCCACCTGCAGCCCGCCGCCGGTCGGGACGTACCGCGCGGCCACCGACATCCCCGGGATGCCCGGCCCCAGGTTCGGCATCATCGAGCGCTGCAGACCGCGCGACAGCTCCCGCTCGCTCTCGGCGGCCCCGGCCCGGGCGAGGGCCTGCGCCAGCATCCGCGCGACCGTGGTGAGCACCGACCGCTCGTCGGGTGTGAAGGTCACCGGATGACGGAAGGCCGCCATCCAGGCGCCCATGGTGCGGCCCGCGACGATCAGTGGGAGGAAGGCCCAGGAGTGGCGGCCGAAGCGCTTGATGACCGGCCAGACGACGGGGTAGCGGCTGCGGTACTCCTCGGGGGACGGGATGTAGAGGGCCCGGCCGGTACGGATGACCTCGGCGGCCGGATACTCGGTGTCCAGCGGCATGTCGGCGAACGGGCCGCCGTCGACAGGGTCGTACCCGTGCTGGCCGAGGACCTTCAGCCGGCCGCCCTCGGCCCCGAAGACGACGAGACCGTCCGGCGAGAAGCCGGGCATCGACAGCGAAGCCGCGACCCGCAGCACCTCCGCCGTGGACCGGGCCTCGGCCAGCGCCCGTCCGGCGTCCAGCAGGAACGCCTCGCGGGAGCGGCGCCAGTCGCCGGTGATGGGGGTGCGGGCGCTGGTGCCCGGCTGCGGCTCCACGACCTCCTGGAGCGTGCCGATCAAGTAGTAGTCGTCGCCCTCGCCGATGGGCCTGGAGCGGCTGCGTACGGTACGCAGCACCCGGCCCTCCGCGTCGACGATCCGCATCCGTGTCTCGGCGAGGGTCCCCTCGGCGACGGCGAGCCGGACGGTGCCGCTGACCTCGTTCCAGTCGACCGGGTGGAAGCGGGCGCGCACGGCGGACACGCTGAAGGTGCCGGGTCCGGCGGGCAGCCCGAGCAGCCGGGCGGCTTCCGCGTCGAGGGTGACGGTCCCGGATACGTTGTCCCAGCGCCACAGGCCGGTCGCGATCGCGGCCAGGACGTCCTCGGTGCGCATTTTCCTACTGTATTCACGATGCGCCCACGTTCACCCGCTGGGTATCCCGCGGCTCCCGCCCGCGCCGAAAGGGCCGCCACCGCGCGGGCCGCCGCGCGATGGCGCCGCGTAATACGGAAAGGGGATCCTGGGCCGGACGGTAACCTGGGTGGGTCTGCCCACATCCCCCATCGCGAAGACTGGATGAACGACGATGCATCGGTACAGGTCCCACACCTGCGGCGAGCTCCGCGCCTCTGACGTCGGCACCGACGTGCGGCTGAGCGGCTGGCTGCACAATCGCCGAGACCTGGGCGGCATCCTCTTCATCGATCTCCGCGACCACTACGGTCTGGTCCAGCTCGTCGCCCGTCCCGGCACCCCCGCCAACGAGGCGCTCAGCCACCTGAGCAAGGAGACCGTCGTCCGTGTCGACGGCAAGGTCTCCGCCCGTGGCTCCGAGAACATCAACCCGGACCTGCCGACCGGCGAGATCGAGATCGAGGTCACCGCGGTCGAGGTGCTCGGCGCCTCCGCCCAGGTGCCCTTCACGATCAACACGGACGACGGTGTCAACGAGGAGCGGCGCCTCGAGTACCGCTTCCTGGACCTGCGCCGCGAGCGCATGCACCGCAACATCATGCTGCGCACCGCCGTCATCTCCGCCATCCGGCACAAGATGACCGCGCTCGGCTTCAACGAGATGGCGACCCCGATCCTCACCGCGAGCTCCCCCGAGGGCGCCCGTGACTTCCTGGTGCCGTCCCGCCTCAACCCGGGCAAGTTCTACGCGCTGCCGCAGGCCCCGCAGCAGTTCAAGCAGCTGCTGATGATCGCGGGCTTCGACCGCTACTTCCAGATCGCTCCCTGCTTCCGTGACGAGGACGCCCGCGCCGACCGCTCGCCGGGCGAGTTCTACCAGCTCGACATCGAGATGAGCTTCGTCGAGCAGGAGGACGTCTTCCAGCCGGTCGAGAAGCTGATGACCGAGCTGTTCGAGGAGTTCGGCAACGGCCGCCACGTCACCTCCCCGTTCCCGCGGATCCCGTTCCGCGAGGCGATGCTGAAGTACGGCTCCGACAAGCCGGACCTGCGCGCCCAGCTGGAGCTCGTCGACATCACCGATGTCTTCGAGGGCTCCGAGTTCAAGGCCTTCGCGGGCAAGCACGTCCGCGCCCTTCCGGTGCCGGCCGTCCAGGACCAGCCGCGGAAGTTCTTCGACCAGCTCGGCGAGTACGCGATCGAGCAGGGCGCCAAGGGCCTCGCCTGGGTGCGCGTGGGCGACGACGGCGCGCTGTCCGGCCCGATCGCCAAGTTCCTCACCGAGGAGAACGTCAAGGTCCTCACCGAGCGCCTCGGCCTGGCCCCCGGCCACGCGGTGTTCTTCGGCGCGGGCGACTTCGAAGAGGTCTCCAAGATCATGGGTGCGGTGCGGGTCGAGGCCGCGCGTCGTGCGGGCCACTTCGAGGAGAACGTCTTCCGGTTCTGCTGGATCGTCGACTTCCCGATGTACGAGCGGGACGCGGAGACCGGCAAGATCGACTTCTCGCACAACCCGTTCTCCATGCCGCAGGGCGGGCTGGAGGCCCTGGAGACCCAGGACCCGCTGGACATCCTCGGCTGGCAGTACGACATCGTCTGCAACGGCGTCGAGCTGTCCTCCGGTGCGATCCGGAACCACGAGCCCGAGATCATGTTCAAGGCGTTCGAGATCGCGGGCTACGACCGCGAGACCGTGGAGCAGGAGTTCTCCGGAATGCTCCGCGCCTTCCAGTTCGGCGCCCCGCCGCACGGTGGCATCGCCCCGGGCGTCGACCGCATCGTGATGCTGCTGGCCGACGAGCCGAACATCCGCGAGACGATCGCCTTCCCGCTGAACCAGAACGCGCAGGACCTGCTGATGGGCGCGCCCGCGGAGGTCGAGGAGGCCCGCCTCAAGGAGCTCCACATCAGCGTCTACAAGGGGCAGGCGAAGCCGACGCCCTACAAGCCCACCAAGTGAGGCCATCCGTACAAGCCCACCAAGTGAGGCCATAGAGCCCACGGCCGTACGCGCGGGGCCCGGAAACCGATGAGGTTCCGGGCCCCGCGCGCGTTCCCCGACAGGTTCTCCTGTGCCGCGCGTCGTCCGACGCGCCGTCTGGCGCGTTGTCAGGGCGCGTTCTCGCGTAATTCGTGCTCCTTACGAGTCGTTCGCGCCGCGTCCGCCGTCGGCCGTCCGCCCGAACGGGAAGAGAGGGCAGGGACCGGTGACGTACTGCCGGTGTCGGACGACGAGAGGACCGCGGAGTGCTGAGCACCGTACTGACCAGAGCAGTGGCGGCACGGACGGCCGTCGGACTGCTGGCCGCCGGACTGCTGCTGGGAGGCTGCGCGAAGCCCACCGCGCCGTCGCCCGCCGCGACGTCGCCCCCCGCTCCCGCCCCCGGCCCGCCCCGCGGGCAGACCGCCAAGGGGAAGGCCGTGCGGGAGTACGCGCCGCCCGCGCGGATCCCGGGCCTCGGCCCGAAGACGCGCGACCGCATCCCGGACGACACCGACCAGGCCGTCGTCGTGACCGGGGCAGCAGCGGACTCCAGCCGCTCGGCGGCCGTCCTGTACGAGCGCGACCCGGTGAAGGGCTGGAAGCCCGCCTCCGGTTCCTGGCCGGCCCACAACGGCGTCAAGGGCTGGACCGACGAGCACTGGGCCGGGGACAACCGCTCGCCCATCGGGGTCTTCGGGCTCACCGACGCGGGCGGCCGGCTGCCCGATCCGGGCACGAGGCTCCCGTACCACGAGACCTCCCTGTTCAACGCCCAGGGCACGGGTTTCATGGGGGAGCCGCTGGAGGGCTCCTTCGACTACGTCGTCGCCATCAACTACAACCGCACGGTGGGTACGTCCCCGCTCTACGACGACGACCCGCGTCCCCTGGGCTGGGACCGGGGTGGCGGGGTCTGGCTCCACGTCGACCACAAGGGCCCCACGCAGGCGTGCGTGTCGCTCGCGCGGGAGCGGATGCGGGATCTGCTGCTGTGGCTGGACCCGGACAAGCAGCCGGTGGTGGTGATGGGGGACGCGGCGTCGCTGTCGCGGTGAGCGACGACAGCGACGACGAGGGGCCCGGAACCGTACGGTTCCGGGCCCCTCCGGCCACGTCCGCGGGCGCGTCACGCGGCCTCGGTCCTTCTTCGGCTCCGCCGAAGCCTCGGTCCTTCTTCGGCTCCTCCAGGCGCGGGCTGCATCTTTCCGGGGGCGACCCCCGAACCCCCGCATGTTCCTGCGCCGGAGCCTCGGTCCTTCTTCGGCTCCTCCAGGCGCGGGCTGCATCTTTCGGGGGGCGACCCCCGAACCCCCGCATGTTCCTGCGCCGGAGCCTCAGTCCTTCTTCGGCTCCTCCAGGCGCGGGAACAGCACCGCGCCCTTTGTCACCGTCGAGCCGGCCGGGAGCCGGCCCCAGTCCGCCGCGTCCTGGACGCGCTGGTCCGCCAGGGCGCCCAGCGTCGCCTGTGCACCCAGCGAGTCCCACAGCTGCTGCGAGGTGTCCGGCATGACCGGGTTCAGCAGGACCGCCACGGCCCGCAGGGACTCGGCCGCCGTGTACAGGATGGTCGCGAGGCGGGCCCTGCCCTCCTCCGATTCGTCCTTGGCGACCTTCCACGGCTCCTGCTCCGTGATGTAGCCGTTGACCTGCTTCACGAAGTCGAAGATCGCCAGGATGCCGCCCTGGAAGTCCAGCTCCTCGCCGATCCTCCGGTCCGCCTCGGCCACGGCCTTCGCCAGGCCCTCCTGGACCGCCTTCTCCGCCTCGCCGGCCGCCGTCGCCTCCGGCAGCGCACCGCCGAAGTACTTGCCGACCATCGCGGCGACGCGCGACGCCAGGTTGCCGTAGTCGTTGGCGAGCTCGCTCGTGTAGCGGGCGGTGAAGTCCTCCCACGAGAACGAGCCGTCCTGGCCGAACGCGATCGCGCGCAGGAAGTACCAGCGGTACGCGTCCACGCCGAAGTGCGAGGTCAGGTCCTGCGGCTTGATGCCCGTCAGGTTCGACTTCGACATCTTCTCGCCGCCGACCATCAGCCAGCCGTTGGCCGCGACCCTGCCGGGCACCGGCAGGCCCTGCGCCATCAGCATGGCGGGCCAGATGATCGCGTGGAAGCGGAGGATGTCCTTGCCGATCAGGTGCACGTTCGCCGGGAAGGTCTCCTCGAACTTCGCCGGGTTCTCGTTGTAGCCGACCGCCGTCGCGTAGTTCAGCAGGGCGTCGATCCACACGTAGATGATGTGCTTCTCGTCCCACGGCACCTTGATGCCCCAGTCGAAGGTCGACCGGGAGATCGACAGGTCCTGCAGGCCCTGCTTCACGAAGTTCACGACCTCGTTGCGGGCGGACTCGGGCTGGATGAAGCCGGGGTTCGACTCGTAGAACTCCACCAGCTTCGGGCCGTACTCGCTGAGCTTGAAGAAGTAGTTCTCCTCCTTGAGGATCTCCACCGGCTTCTTGTGCACGGGGCACAGCTTCTGCCCGGCGTACTCGCCCTCGCCGTCCAGCAGGTCGCCGGGGAGCTTGTACTCCTCACAGCCCACGCAGTACGGGCCCTCGTACCCGCCCTTGTAGATCTCGCCCTTGTCGTACAGGTCCTGCACGAACTCCTGGACGCGGTCGGTGTGCCGCTTCTCCGTCGTACGGATGAAGTCGTCGTTCGCGATCTCCAGGTGCTCCCAGAGGGGCTTCCAGGCCTCCTCCACGAGCTTGTCGCACCACTCCTGCGGGGTGACGCCGTTCGCCTCCGCGGTGCGCATGACCTTCTGACCGTGCTCGTCCGTGCCGGTGAGGTACCACACCTTCTCGCCGCGCTGACGGTGCCAGCGCGTGAGCACGTCGCCTGCGACGGTCGTGTAGGCGTGGCCCAGGTGAGGAGCGTCGTTGACGTAGTAAATGGGGGTCGAGACGTAAAACGCCTTCGTCCCCTGCTTCTCGGATCCAGTGGCCGCCATGGTCGAAATCCTAACGGCCGCCGGAAGATCGACTCACACCTATAACGGGCGCCCACCCGGCGGAGACGTTTCCGAAACGTCCGCTGCTGTAGAAACACGGCATGCGGGTACTGGTCGCCGAGGACGAAGAGACACTGGCGGAACTGGTCGCCACCGGGCTGCGGCGGGCCGGCTTCGCCGTCGACACCGTGTACAGCGGCGACGCCGCGCTCGCGTATCTGGGGCTGCACGACTACGACGTCGTCGTCCTCGACCGCGATCTGCCGCGGGTGCACGGGGACGAGGTGGCGCGTTCACTGGTCGCCGGCGCGTCCCGGACCCGGATCCTGATGCTGACGGCGGCCGCGTCGACGGAGGACCGGGTCGAGGGGCTCGATCTCGGGGCCGACGACTATCTGGCCAAGCCGTTCGAGTTCCCCGAGCTGGTGTCGCGGGTGCGGGCGCTGCGGCGGCGCAGCGCCCGGCCGCCGGTGCCGCCGCTGCTGGAGCGGTGCGGGGTGCGGCTCGACAGTGTGCGCAGGACGGCGGAGCGCGACGGGCGGGAGCTGGACCTCTCCCCGAAGGAGTTCTCCGTGCTGCAGATCCTCCTGGAGGCGGACGGGGCGACGGTGTCGGCGGAGGAACTGCTGGAGCGGGCGTGGGACGCGCACACGGACCCGTTCACGGGGGCGGTGCGGGTGTGCATGAGCAAGCTGCGGGGGAAGCTGGGGGAGCCCAGGTTGATCCGCACGGTGCAGGGTGTGGGGTACGTGCTGTGACCTCGTACCCCGGCGCCGGTTCGTATCTGGGGCCCGGCTCCACGATCCGGACGCGGATCGCGATGGTCTACGGCGCGGTCTTCCTGGTCCTCGGAGCGTGCCTGCTCGCGATCGTGAACCTGCTGTCGCGGGCCGGTACGCGGGACGAGGCGGCGGCGATCGCCCTGCGGGAGACACGGGTGCTGGAACCGGTCACCGTGTACCGGCTGACCGACAACGTGTCCGACGCGGCCTCGCAGCAGATGCTGATGTGGTCGTCGTTCGCGCTGCTGGCGACGGCGGCGTGCGCGGTGTTCGTCGGGTGGTGGATGGCGGGGCGCGTCCTGCGTCCCGTACACGAGATGACCGCGAAGGCGCGGCGGCTGTCGGAGCACACGCTGGTGGGGGTCCCCCCGGGCGGAGCCTGGGGGAGGATCGCGGTGCGTGGTCCCGACGACGAGCTGAAGGAGCTCGGCGACACGATCGACGCGCTGCTGGCGCGGCTGGAGACGGCGTTCGACAGCCAGCGGAGGTTCGTCGCGAACGCGTCGCACGAGCTGCGGACACCGCTCGCGACGCAGCGCGCGGCGATCCAGGTGGGTCTGGACGAGTCCGCGTCGGCGGAGGAACTGGCCGCGGTGAAGCGGGTGCTGCTGGACAGCAACCGGCGCAGTGAGCGGCTGATCGAGGGGCTGCTGGTGCTGGCGCGCAGCGAGCGGGGTCTGGAGAAGAAGGAGGACGTCGACCTCGCGGAGGTCGCCGGGGAGGAGTGCGAGCGGTACGGGGTCGCCGTCCTGGCCTCGCGGGGTGACGTGGTCCGCGGGAACCGGCTGCTGCTGGCCCAGCTGGTGCGGAACCTCGTGGCGAACGCGGTGACGTACAACGTGCCGGGCGGGGCCGTGGAGGTGCGGGTGGGCGGGGGTGACCTCGTGGTCGCGAACACCGGGCCGGTGATCGCCGCAGCGGACGTCCCCGCTCTTTTCGAGCCGTTCCGGCGGGGGGAGGGGCGGGACCGGATGGGGCCGGGGGCGGGGCTCGGTCTGTCCATCGTGCGATCCATCGCCGTGGCGCACGGCGGGACGGTGGAGGCGGAGCCGGGTGCGGAGGGCGGGCTCGTGGTGCGCGTGAGCCTGCCCTCCGCCGTCCCTGGCGGGGATCCTGACAGTGATCCTGGCGGGAACCCTGGTTGGGTCTAGTGCCCCTCCCGGCAAGCTTTGCCCTGTCGCGCCGCCCGGCACGCAGCCATGCTGCGTTGGCCAAAAGCCCTGGTAGCTCCGCTACAAGGACTTCCGGCCGCCTTGCGATGGCACGCACCGGACGTCGCTCCTCGACGGGCAGACATTGCCGGTCGCGGCACTAGCCGTTGCGGCTGTTCAGCCACTCCGGGAAGGCGCCGAGAAGCCCCGCGTACAGCTCGTCGTCGGTGAGCTCACGGGGGTCGGGGCCGGCGTGGAAGAAGGCGGCGTTGTCGGCCTGGAGCTTCCGGAGGAAGTCGAAGCCCTTGGCGTCGTACTCGCCGAATGCCACGAACTGCCAGAAGACCGGCTTTCCGGCGGTGTCGGCGAGGGCCTGCTTGGCCGGCTGCTTGGCATCCGGCGCGCCGTCGGTCTGGAAGACGACCAGGGCGGGGCCTTCGGAGCCGGACTTCTCGAAGTGCTCGACGACCTCCTCGACGGCCCGGTGGTAGCTGGTCCGCCCCATGTGTCCGAGCCCGGCGTGCAGCTCGTCCACGCGGCCCTCGTAGTCGTCGAGGCCGAGGTCCCCGGTCCCGTCGATGTCGGTCGAGAAGAACACGACGTGCACGGACGCGGCCTCGTCGAGGTGCGCGGCGAGTGCGAGCGTCTGCTCACCGAGCTGCTGGGCGCTGCCGTCCTTGTAGTAGGGCCGCATCGACCCGGACCGGTCCAGCACGAGATACACCCGTGCCCGGGCCCCGGCCGCACCCGCGCCCTTCAGCGCGGTCCCGGCCGCCTTGTACGCCCCGACCAGCCCGGCGGCGCGAGCCTTGACGCGGGCGAGGGAGTGGGCGGGCTTTCCGGCGGTGTCGCCTGCGGTGTCGCTCACCGCGGGTGCGGCGGGTGCGGCGGGTGCGGCGGGTGCGGTGGGTGCGGTGGGTACGGCCTCGGCCTCCGCCTGGGGGGCGTCGGCGGTGTCGCTCGCGGCGGGCGTGGTTTCTGCGGGGCCGGGGACGGTGGTGTCGTCCGGCGTCGCCGTGGCGGTGTCTGTGGCCGCTGCGGCGACCGGCTCCGCCGGCTCGTCGGCGGGCACGGTCGGGGCCTCGTCGGTCTCGGCGCTCGTGGCGGGCGCCTCCTCCACGGCGGCGGGCACCTGCGCGGCAGGGGTTTCTTCCTCTGCGGCGGGCTCGACCGCCTCGACCACCTCGCCCGCCTCATCGTCGGTGTCGCTCGCGGCGGGCACCTGCGCGGCGGGGGCTTCTTCCTCCGCGGCGGCCACCTGCTCCGGCGTCGCGGTGGTGTCGGCGGGCTTTGCCTGGGCGGGGATGGTGGCTTCAGCGGCCGGCCGGTCGGCGGTGTCGCCTGCGGTGTCGTCTGCGGCGGGCTCGACCCCTTCGTCGGTGGTGTCGCTCGTGGCGACCGTCTGCGCGGCGGGGGTTTCTTCCTCCGCGGCGGGCTCGACCGCCTCGACCGCGTCCTCGGCGGTGTCGCTCGCGGCGGGCGCCTCGTCGGACATGGTGGTCTCGGGCTGCGGAGCGTCGTCGCTCGACGGTGCCTCCGTCGGCTGGACGGTGTCCTCAACAGCGTCGGCTTCCGCCTGTGCGGGCTCCGGCTCGGCGGGCGCCTCGGCGGTGGTCTCGTCCGTGGACGGCAGGTCGGCGGCCGCCGCGGCCTCGGCAGCGTCCGGCGCGTCGGCAACGGCGGGCGCGGACGCCGGCTCGCTGTCGGTCTGCGGCGCCGGTACCGAGGCCGTGGGCTCCTGTGGCGCGTCGTCCGTCGTGCGGGCCGACGGGATCGTCGGGCGGGACGGCTTGGGGTTGTCGAAGGCCGCCGCCACCAGCTCGGCCGCGTGAGCCGCCTCCGAGGAAGAGGGTGTTGTGGTGGGTGCCTCGGCCTGGGGCGGGACGGAGGCGGGGGCCGTAGTCGTAGTGGTCGGGGCCGACGACGACTCCGTACGCTCGCGTCCAAACACCTTGCGCAGCAAGCTCCGAATGCCCATGGGCGAGGCCTTTCGCGTGAATTGGGTGCGCTCATTGTCCAACAATGTCCGGTCCAAGGGCGGCAACGCCGCAACCGTGGGCCAGGGCGGACACGTAAGGTTAGCCGCCGCCCGTTCCGCACCATCGCAAGGCCCTCCGGCGTAAGGACCACCTCGGTCGCCGGGCATTCATCCCCCGTTCACTTCACCGCCTCCGCACTGCACACGTGTGCCCCTAGCGTCACGGCCGGACATATTCCGACACGATGTCGGCGCGGGGTGCGCCGAAGGGGAGATGGGGGAAGAAGTGCGCAAACTGCTGCCGCTCCTGAGCTCGAACCACGCGGGCGGCCGGTCCGCTCTCACGTGCCGTTACCGCTGTGGTGACGCCTGTTTCCATGAAGTGCCGAACACCAGCGACAACGAGTACGCCGGCGACATCATCGCCGGTGCCCTCTCCCGGCGTTCGATGATGCGCGCCGCCGCCGTCGTGACCGTCGCCACCGCCGCCGGCGGCGCCGTCGTCACGCAGAGCGCCCCGTCCGCGCAGGCCGCGACGGCCGCCGCCGCGACCGGCACTCGCCACGGCAGCACCGGCAGCGGTGCCCGCGGCCTCCGCTTCACCCCGGTCGCCCCCAACACCGCCGACCAGGTGACCGTTCCCACCGGCTACACCCAGAACGTCGTGATCCGCTGGGGCGAGCCCATCCTCCGCGGCGCCCCCGCCTTCGACGCCGACAACCAGACCGCCAAGGCGCAGGCCGGCCAGTTCGGCTACAACAACGACTTCCTCTCCCTGCTGCCCCTGCGTGAGCACGGCCGCCAGGTCCTCGTGGCCAACCACGAGTACACGGACGAAGTCCTGATGTTCACGGGTTACGACGCGGCCAACCCGACCCGCGAGCAGGCCGAGATCGCCTGGGCCGCGCACGGCCTCTCCGTCGTCGTGGTGCAGGAGGAGCGCAAGAGCGGCAAGCTCACGCCCGTCACCCGGCACCACCTCAACCGCCGCCTGACGGCCACGAGCGAGTTCCGGCTCACCGGCCCGGCCGCGGGCAGCGCCCTGCTGAAGACCTCCGCCGACCCGACCGGCACCAAGGTCCTCGGCACGCTCAACAACTGCGCCGGCGGCACCACCCCCTGGGGCACCACGCTCCACGGCGAGGAGAACTTCAACCAGTACTTCGCCAACGGCTCCAGCGCCACCGACAAGCGCTACGGCATCGGCAGCGGCGCCTCCGAGCGCAAGTGGGAGCGTTTCGACAAGCGCTTCGACGTGGCGCAGGAGCCCAACGAGTCGCACCGCTTCGGCTGGGTCGTCGAGCTCGACCCGTACGACCCCGACTCCACGCCCCGCAAGCGCACCGCGCTGGGCCGCTTCAAGCACGAGGCCGCGCAGCCGCGTCTGACCCGCGACGGCCGCCCGGTCGTCTACATGGGCGACGACGAGCGCTTCGACTACTTCTACAAGTTCGTCTCGTCGAAGCGGATGAAGAAGGGCAATTCGCGGGCCGCCCACGAGCACAACCTCACCCTCCTCGACGAGGGCACCCTCTACGTCGCCAAGCTCACCGGCGACTCCCCCGGCGAGATCGACGGCACCGGCAAGCTCCCGAACGACGGCGAGTTCGACGGCACCGGCGTGTGGATCCCGCTGGCCACCGGCGATGTCTCGCACGTCCCGGGCATGACCGCCGAGGAGGTGTACGTCTTCACCCGCCTCGCCGGTGACAAGGTCGGCGCCACCAAGATGGACCGCCCCGAGGACGTCGAGCCGAGCCCCCGCACCGGTCGTGTCTACGTCGCGCTGACGAACAACAAGGACCGTGGCGCTGCCGGCAAGGCTCCCGCCGACGAGGCCAACCCGCGCAACCTCAACAAGCACGGCCACATCCTGGAGCTCGCCGAGCACTGGGACGACCCGACGAGCGACGGCTTCGCCTGGCGGCTGTTCCTCGTCGCGGGCGACCCGGCCGACTCGGCGACGTACTTCGCGGGCTACCCGAAGGACAAGGTCAGTCCTATCTCCTGCCCGGACAACGTGGCCTTCGACCCGCACGGCAACCTGTGGATCTCCACCGACGGCAACCAGCTCGGCTCGCACGACGGCCTGTTCGGTGTCGCCACGCAGGGCGAGCGGCGCGGTGAGCTGAAGCAGTTCCTCACCGTCCCCAAGGGCGCCGAGACCTGCGGTCCGATCATCCAGGACCGCCGGGTGATCGTCGCCGTCCAGCACCCGGGTGAGATCGACGGCGCCACTGTCGAGAAGCCCGCGTCCGTGTGGCCCGACGGCCCGGGCAAGATCGTGCGCCCGTCCGTCGTCGCCGTCTACCGCACGGACGGCCGCGACATCGGCGTCTGACTCCGGTGACCCCTGCGGGTCCGGCAGCTCCCGCCGGACCCGCAGGGAGGGGTCGGCCCGCAGGCAAGGCCCAGCCCCGCAGGGAGAGCCCGGTCCCGCAGGCAGGGGCCCGCAGTCAGGCGTTCACCCCAGGCCCGCCGCCTTGCGGAAACGTATGAACTGCTCCGCCGGGTCTCCCGTGTACGACCAGGGCACACGCGCCGCCCGCGCCCCCAGCATCGTGAACAGCCTGCGGGCGATCTCCGTTTCCCCCGCGTAACAGGCCGCGTGGGCAAGATAGTTGAGCTCGGCGATCTCCTCCGGGAGGACAGGACCGTTCTCCCGTCCGCCGATCCACCGCTCCCAGGTACGCCGCACCTCCGTCACCGCCAGCTCGTGCTTCCAGTGCTGGCCGAAGTCGCGGACCGGGGCCCGGCCCCGGGAGCCCTCGGCGACGTACCGGAACTCCTCCACCCGCGCGATCTGTACGAGCACCGGCAGGGGGGAGCCGGGCGGCGCCGCACCCGCCGCGTCGCGCGCGAAGTCGTACATCGCGCCGTGCGTGCCGTGCCATCGCGCCGACCAGTAGCGCAGCAGCTGCACATGGCCCTCGATGTTGCCCGGGTCACGGCGCCGCAACTCGTCCCACCACCCGCGCAGTTTGCGCCGCGCGACGCCGCCCTCGTACAGCCGGGCCACCGTCAGCAGCGACACCCACGGCATCGGGTCGGCGGGCGCCGCCTCCGCCGCGCCGATGCAGGCCATCACCGCCACGTCGATCCGGTCGCGGTCGACGACGGCTCCCCGGCCCGCGGCGATGGCCCGGTCGAAGACCCGGACCACCTCGGTCGCGGCGCGCAGCACGGCCGCGTCCGGGTTGTCGGGTTCGGCCGCCCGCCACGCCTCGACCACCGACGAACCCGCCGCGGCGTGCGAGAGCTGCCGCAGCCGGTGGGTGCGGCGCGGCCAGTCCTGGCCGGTGGCGTGCAGCAGATCCCGTACGCCCTGCCAGCGCCCGATCACGATGTCGTGGCGGGTCTCCGTGAGCGCGCGGTCGCCGAAGTCCGGGTCGAAGTCCAGCTCGAAGCGGCGGCGAGCGGCCATGTCTGCCTGCTTTCTGCGGTCACAAGTCAGAGTCAGTCAGAAGTCACACGTCAGTTCACACGGCAGAGTCACATGTCAGTTCACGCATCGGAGTCACACGTCGGAGTCACACGTCAGAAGTCGGTGGCCATGGCATCGCGGGCACTGTCCCGCCGTGCGGAGGAGGAACCGTCGTACGGCTCCTCCGCCTCGATCGCCCGGGCCGCGTCGAGCTTCGCGGGCCGGTAGTACGCACTTCCCCGCCGCCAGTACCAGAGCATCGGCACCACGCCGACGGCCAGCCCGCCGAGGCCGATCGCGATCGAGGCCGTGCTCAGCTCGCCGAGCGACTCGAAGAAGATCCAGAACATGAAGACGGCGCCGAGGGACGGCCACAGCCCGCCGAGCAGGAAGTTCTGTACGGACGTCAGCAGCATCTTGCGGTACGCGACGACCGCCGCGATCCCCGCCAGTCCGTAGTAGACCGCGATCTGCAGCGAGATCGCGCTGACCGCGTCGGAGAGGATGTCGCCTACCGTGCCGAGGGCGGTCGCCGCCACGAACATCACGAGGGCGACCGCGCCGACCACGGCGATCGCCACCCACGGCGTGTTCCAGCGCCGGTGCACCGTGCCGAGCGCGGCCGGCATCGTACGGTCCCGGCCCATGGCGAAGAGCGAGCGCGTGACCTGGATGAGGGTGGTCTCCAGGGTGGCGACGGTCGACAGCATCACCGCGATGATCAGCAGCTTTCCGCCGACGCCGGGCCAGATCGCGTCGCCGAGCACGCCGAGGACGTTTCCGCTGCCCGCCTGGATCTGCTCGGAGGTGAGGATGACGTTGACGGCGATCGTGAACGCCTCGAAGAGGAGGAAGACGACGCCGACGCCGACGAGGGCGGCGAGGCCGGCGGTCCTGCGGCTGTTACGGGTCTCCTCGCTGAGATTGCTGGTGACGTCCCAGCCCCAGTAGTAGAAGGCGGCGATCAGCGCGCCCGAGGCGAATCCGGACGCCCCGTCGAAGTGCGAGAAGCCCAGCCACGACCAGTCGAAGGCGACTGCGGAGCCCTTGTGCAGAAGGGCGGCGAGCAGGAAGAGCACGAGGACCAGCACCTCGACCCCGGACATCAACAGCTGTGCCCGTACGGTCAGCCGCGCGCCGCCGAGGACCACCAGCAGCATCACCACGAACCAGCAGGCGCCGACGGTCGTGGCGAGCGCGGTGTTCGTGGCGAGATCCGCGTCGAAGAGGGCGAGGGTCATGGCCCCGGCCGGCAGGGAACCCGCCACCATGAAGATCGTCGCGGAGACGACCAGGGCCCAGCCGGAGAGGAAGCCCAGAAAGGGGTGGAGGGTGCGGCCCACCCAGGAGTAGCTCGCCCCGGCGTTGACGTCGATCCGGCCGAGGCGGCTGAAGGCCAGGACGATGCCGAGCATGGGTATCGCGCAGTACAGCAGCGCGGCGGGGCTGCCCAGGCCGACGGCGCCGACCAGGACGGCGGTGGTCGCGGCGAGCGAGTACGCGGGGGCGCTGCCGGCAACCGCCATCACGATCGTGTCGAACGTACCGAGGACATTGGGCTGAAGCCCTCTGCCGGAGTTGCTGCTCATCGAATGTCCTTGTGTGGCAGGGCATGTGGCGATGGATCAGTGATCGTCGGCCGCGCTGAATGGATGACTCCGCAACGGCGGGACGGAGCGCATCGTAGTCGCCCCCCGTACCCTCGGTGGTATGACGGATGGCGAAGGGACCGTGGGGACGGCGGAAGGGACCGTACGGGTCGACAGCTGGATCTGGTCCGTGCGGCTCACCAAGACCCGCTCGCAGGCGGCGACGGCCTGCCGGGGCGGGCATGTCCGGGTGAACGGGGAGCGCGTCAAGCCGGCCCATGCGCTGAAGGCCGGCGACGAGGTGCGGCTGTTCCACGCGGGCCGGGAGCGGCTCGTGGTCGTCTCCCGCATCATCCGCAAGCGCGTAGGCGCGCCCGCGGCCGTGCAGTGCTACGTGGACAACAGCCCGCCGCCCCCGCCGCGCGAGTTCCTGGCCCCGATGGGTGTACGCGACCGCGGTACGGGCCGCCCGACGAAGCGTGAGCGGCGGGATCTGGACCGGCTGCACGGGCGGGGCGCCTGAACCCCGGGAGTCCGCAGCGCCCGGAGCGTCCGCAGCGCCCGGAGCCCGGGCCCCGGACTCCGGGCCGCCCCCAACGGGCTCCGGTACGCTGCCGAGCCGGAAGGGCACTCGAGCGCACGATTACCGCAGGTTCGTCTGTCCGGAGTCGGTCCTGTCGGACCGCAGTTCGAATGATCACTTGACCCGGGTCATGACTCCCTGACACGGGGATCACCCAGGTGGCTGTTGGTGGTCTGATTCGGCGATTCCGACGGCAGTGGGCAGCCGTTCGGCGAGAAGTCCCCGTCGGCGGTTCTCGGCCGGGTGCGGCCCCGGTGGGGGTCAGCGACGGGGCGACGTGATCGCGCGGGCCGCCGTGACTTCGTGGCGCAGCGGTGCGAGGACGCTCTGCTCGTCGCCCTTCAGATGCGCGCGGACCTCGACGAGCTCTTCGCTGGAGCGGATGCCGTCCGCGAGCCCGTGCAGCTGGCCCACGACCGCGGCGACCTCGTCCGGCGCGGGCGGCGCCGCGCCGTGGTCGACGCGGACCCGGGCCGCGGTCGTCGCGTCCGCGATCCGCTCGACGGCGACGACGAGCGGCCACCACGCGGCGGCCCGCGTGCCCGTCGGCGGCGGCTCGGTGAGGGCCCGCTGGAACTCCGAACGCACGGTCGACAGGTCCCGGTACAGCCGGCGCCGGGACCGTACCCGCTCGCCCTGGTCGGCGTCCGCGCCGAAGGCCAGCTCCACATAGTGCGCCGCGTGCTCGACGGAGTCCGCGAGCCGGTCCCCGATCCTGCTTCGCCAGCTCTCCGGCCACAGCAGATAGCCCGCGATCAGCGCGATCGCGCAGCCGATCAGGCTGTCGACCAGGCGCGGTCTGATCAGCCCGATGCCCTGGCGGTTGAGCAGGTCGGACAGGAGCAGGATGACGGGAGTGATCGCCGCCGTCTGGAACGCGTATCCCTTCACCGAGAACGCCGGGATCAGCGCCGCCAGCACCACCATCACCGGCACGTACCACCAGCCGCGCGGCACCTCCGCCAGCACCGCCATGGCGACCACCAGCCCCGCCGCCGTGCCCAGCGCACGCAGCACGGCCCGTGAGAAGACCGAGCCGAAGTCCGGCTTGAGGACGAAGGTGACGGTGAGCGCGACCCAGTACGAACGGTCCACGGCGACCAGTGAGACCAGCGCCTGCGCGATGCCGATGCAGAGCGCGAGCCGCAGCCCGTACCGCCAGGACGCCTCGGAGAGCAGCACATCGCGGGCCGTGCGGCGGGTCCGGATGCGCAGGGCGGCGGGGCGGCCGAGGCGGTCGTCCACGTTGTAGGGATCGGCGTCGGCCTTGTGGACGACCGTCGCCGCATGCCGCAGGGCTTGGTCGACGGCCAGCCCGGCAGGGGTGTCCGGGTGCGGCAGTTCGAGTTGGGGCGTGCCCGTGCGGCCCTCCTCGACGGCGTCCGCGAGTGCCCGCACCGCCGCCGGGATCGCGTCGGGCAGCGGGCGGCCCTGCTGATGGGCGGCGGGGGCGGCCTCGACGAGCGGAATGACGACGTTGAGCTGGGCCAGCAGCCGTACGAGGGACGGATTGCGGCCGTGGTCGTGGGCACGGCGGGCCAGGACCAGGTCGTAGGAGGTGTTCAGGGACTGGGTGACGGCCTGCCGGCGCTCGTCGTACGCGTCGCTGCCCGCCGCCGCGAGGAGATCGGCGACCGCACGGTACGTGCCGGCCACCGCCGACCGCTCGGGCACGCCGCCGCGCAGCGGCCAGCCGAGCAGCGACAGGACGAGGACGAAGACGCCGCCGAGGCCGAGCAGGAGCGGGGCCTTCCACCAGGGGCTGGGCATCGGCAGCCCGGCCCCGACGACCGCGTTGAGCAGAAGCAGCAGCCCGGACACGGAGGCGACCGCGCCGATCGACGAGATCATCCCGGAGACGAGCGCGACGAGGGTGAGAACACCGACCGCGACCCAGCCCTCGCCGTACACGAGCGTGCCGAGCGTGACGCCGAGGGCGCCGAAGACCTGCGGGACGGCGATGTTGAAGATCCGCATCCGGTAGGCGTCGGCGGTGTCGCTGATGACGCCGGACAGGGCACCCATCGACACCAGCGCCCCGTACACCGGCTGGTCGACGGCGAACCCGACGGCGAGCGGGGCGGCGAGGGCGATGGAGGCGCGGACGACCGCGGCCCAGGGGATGGGCGCGGGCTGCGGACGCAGCCCCGCCACCAGCCAGGCCGGCGGTGCCAGCCGTATACGGTCCGCCATGGTCACCCACTGTGCAGTGCGAGTTCGACGATCAGGGCACGGTGGTCGGTGCCGGAGAAGTCGAGGAACCGAGCATCACGTACCTCGAAATCATCGCTCACCAGCACATGGTCGATCTGGGCGCCCAGCGGTCGGGGCACGGTGGCGGGCCAGGACGGGGTCCGGAACGCCCCGGCGAGGCGGGCGCTGTCGTACAGACCGCCGGCATCGAGGACGCGGCGGAAGGCGGCGTGGTCCTGGGAGGCGTTGAAGTCCCCTGCGAGGATCGTCGGTGCTCCCTCGCCATCGGCGGCCCACGCCCGCACCCGGCCGAGCTCCTCGCGCCAGGGCCCCAGCCCGCCGGGGACGGGCGGCAGCGGGTGGGCGAGCTGCACCCGGACCTTCCGGCCGCCGATCCGCGCCTCGGCGCCCGGCATCGCCAGCTCGCTCGGGATCCCGGCGGTTGCTTCGAGCGGGTGTACGGAGAGGATCGCGGAGCCGGACGCGAAGTCGCCCGCCACGACCTGCCGGTACGGGTAGTCGGCCCGCGGGATCCCGGCCGCGAGGGCGTCGCTGCACGTCCGGTCGCACTCCTGGACGAAGACCAGGTCCGGTTTCTCGCGCCGGACCGCCGCGATCAGGTCGGGCGTGGCGTGCCCGAACTCCACGTTGGCGGTGAGCACTTCGAGCCGGGCGACGGCCGGTCCACGCGGCGGTTCTGGCTCGGGCCCGTACGGCCGCGCGTACCAGCCGGTCACGGCGAGGAGGACCAGGGCCCAGACGAGGAGCACCCGGCGCCGGGCGGCAGCGGCGAGCAGAAGCCCCGGTCCGGCGGGCACGAGCAGCCACGGCAGGAACGCGAGCAACTGCGGCACAGGCGTGTACCCGTCCACGCCCGCGACCCGGCAGCCGACGACCACGGACACCCCGCCGAGCAGCACGCCCGCGATCCACGCGGCCCCGGTCCGCCAGGGCGAGCACCGTGGCAGCCCGGGGGGCGGCGGGACGACGGCCCCGGGCTCGAAGGCGGCGCCGGGGAGGGGAGGGCGGTCGGGCTCCATGACCGGGAAACGGCCGGGGAGCGGAAAGAGTTCGGCGGTCCCCTTCGGTGAAGGAACGGTGGGGCTCGAACTCATGGGCGCCCCGCCGGACCCTCGGGACCGGCAGATGGCGTCTTCACGCGTCCGGCGTCAGCCCTTCTCGCCCAGCGCGGCGCGCGGCCGGTCCCACGGGCCCTGGCCCGCGAGTTCTTACGGCTCAGTGCCGCAGTGCCTGGGCGATTTCCGCCGTCGGTGTCCCGGACAGGTCGCGGTTGCTGTGCGCCGTGGCCGACTCCGCACCGCCTACTGGTACCTCGTCGATCGAGACGACGGTGGCGTCGAGGACGTTGCCGTCGGCGTCCTTCCAGTTGACCAGGACCGTGTAGTCCGCGGTCTCGCTGGAGCTGTTGGTCGCGGTGATCTCCGTGGCGATACGGTTGCCGTCGTGCTTCGTGGCACCCACCTTCACATCGGCCTTGGCGTCGAGACCGCCCTTGATCTCCGCCATCCGGGATGCCGCCGAGGACGCCGCGGCCGACGCGGACTCGACGATCTCGCCCACCTTTCCGGTGGCCGACGCGACGGCCTCGCTGGCCTTGGAGGCGACCGACTCGGGCGTCTCGCCGGTGTCCGAGCAGCCGGTTGCCCCTGCCACGACCACCGCGGCGGTGACGGCGGCCAGGAGAGCGTTCCGTATACCGGGGTTCCGTATGTCATGGCCCGTTCTCATAAGCACCAGCCTGCGCCACCACCCCGCGTTCGGCCACTCGGCCGAACGCCGGGTGGTGGCGTGCCCCGGGTCCGGTTTCGCGCAGGCCGGTCTCGCGCCGGGTCGGTGCCGGGTCAGTCCCGGGCGCCCGTCGGGGCGAGTTCGCGCAGCGCCGCGATCAGCAGCTCGACGCCGAACGAGAACTCCGCCTCGTGGTCGTTCACGGCGAGGATCGGCGCGACCTTCGCCACCGCCGGGAAGCCCGAGCCGGCGAAGTACGCGGTACGGGCGGCTTCCCTCGCTGCCGTACCGCCGTTGCCGTTGCCGTTGCCGTTGCCGTCGCCGTCACTATTGCTGTGGTCGGTCAGCGCCTCCGAGCCGTGAACGGCCCTGAGCAGCGAGCCGACTTGGAAGGAGATGAACAGCCGTAGCGAGTGGACCGCGGTCTCCTCGTCGAAGCCGTGGTCGAGCATCATCGCGAGCATCGTGTCGACCGGCGCGAGCGCCGTCGGCGTGGACAGCTGGCGCATGAGGACCAGTTCGCACGCGCGCGGGTGGCGCAGCGACGCCTGTCGGAAGGCGTACGCGATCGAGCGGATGCCGTCCTCCCAGCCGCCCGTCATCCGGCGCGGCATGTTCATCTCCGTGGTGATGAAGTCGGTGACCCCGTCGAGAATGTCGTCCTTGCTCCGCACGTGGTTGTAGAGGGACATCGCCTGGACCCCGAGGCGGGCCGCGATACGCCGCATCGAGAGTCCGTCGACGCCGACCTCGTCGATGATCACCAGTGCCGCCCCGACGATCCGGTCCCGTGTCAATGGCTCGCGGGGGCCGGGGAGTTCACGTCGCGATCGCTGGGCCATGAGTGACGGCTCCTCATTCGGGTGGCTACGTGCGGTAACGCTTGACGACTTACAGCGTAAGTGCTTCCCTCCTGTCTCGTACTTACGGTGTAAGTGGCGCAACTGCTGTGGAGGCAGGGTGATATGACGGACGGAGCGATCTCACACGACGAGACCGTCCGCACGGCCGCCTTCCTGGACCGGAGCCACGAGCAACTGGTCCGCTCGCACATCCACTCAGCACGGCCACCATCCTCTCCCAGCCCGGCCGCCTTGCGCCGGGTATCCCCCTGTGAGCAGGAGGCGCAGATGTCTGTGCGTACCATCCCCACTCCCCAGCGACGCTCCGCCACCACCATCCACCACCTGGACTGCGCCCCCATGCGCCCCCTCGTCGGCGCCCCGCTCGTCGCGCACTGCCTGCTCGTCGTGACCGGCAGCGGGCTCGTCCTCGTCGACACCGGGCTGGGCGCCGCGGACGTCTCCGATCCGCGGCGGCTCGGCGCGATGTTCCGGCACACCATGCGGCCGATGCTCGATCTGTCGCGTACGGCGGTGCACCAGATCCGGGCGCTGGGGTACGACCCCTACGACGTACGGGACATCGTCCTCACCCACCTCGACATGGACCACGCGGGCGGCCTCGCCGACTTCCCGCACGCGCGCGTGCACGTGATGGCCGACGAGTACCGCGCGGCGATGCGCCGGGACACCCGCCTCGAAATGAACCGCTATCTGCCCGCCCAATGGGCACACGGCGCCGAATGGTTCGTCCATGACACCGCGGACTCGGACTGGCTGGGCTTCCCCGCGTCGCGGGTGCTGCGCTCCCCCGACATCCTCCTCGTACCGATGCCGGGCCACACCCGCGGCCACAGCGCGGTCGCCGTCCAGCAGCCGGACCGCTGGCTGCTGCACGCGGGCGACGCGTACTTCTTCCACGGCGAGATCGACCTCCGCCGCCCGCGCTGCCCACGCCCGCTCGCGCTCCACCAGCGCCTGGTCGCGGACGACCACGAACAGCGGCTGGACCAGCTGGAACGTCTGACGGCGCTGCGCCGGGCCCATCCGCGTCTGGTCCGGGTCTTCTCGTCCCACGACGCGCAGGAATTCGACCTGCTGGCGAACGGGGACTAGTGCCGCCGGTCAGAGTTCGGGACGGGACTCGGTGGCCACCAGTGCCCAGATGATGAACACCGAGATGGCCATCGAGAAGATCGCCCACACCGGCTGGTAGGGCAGGAAGAGGAACTGGACGACGATGTTCAGCGACGCCAGGAACACACCTGCGTACCGGGACCACTGCATGTTCTTGAGGATCCCCAGGCCGGTGACAGCGACGATGATGCCGAGGATCAGATGGACCCAGCCCCAGGCGGTGAGGTCCCAGGCGAAGACATAGCCCCCGATCCGCGTGTAGACCTCGTCCTGGGCGATACCGGCGATTCCCTCGAAGATGCTGATCACGCCGGTGACCATCATCAGGACGCCGGCAAAGAGCACGCCGCCCGCCGCCCAGTCGCCGTTGCTGGTTCCGCTGCCGCGGGATGTTGTCGGTGCTGTGTTCTGGCTCATGGCACCAGCATGGTTTGAACGGTGTGAATGGGATATTTCAATTGAGCCGTTCGAGGTACGCCCGCAGCGCCGCGTCGAATGCGTCGGGCCGCTCCAGATTCGGCATGTGGGCCGCGCCCTCGATGACGCACAGCGTCGAGTCGGGGATCGCCGCGTGCATCGCCTCGGCATCCGCGACCGGGGTGTACGCGTCGTCGCGGCCCACGACCACCAGCGCCGGGACCGTCACCTCGGTGAGCAGCTCGCGGTAGTCGGGGCGCTCGGCCCTGCCGCGCAGCGCGGCCGCCGCGCCCTCCGGCGGGGCGCCGAGCATCATGCGGTGGACCGTCGCGGAGGCCTCGGTGTTGTACGGGGCGACCATCCTGTCCCGTACCTCGTCCGCGTACCCGCGCATCCCCTCGGCAAGCAGCCGGTCCGCCATGGCGTTGCGCTGCGCCTTGCCCTCGGCGGTCTCGGCGGCCGGGAAGGTGTCGGCGAGTACGAGCCCGGTGATGCGTTCCGGGAAGAGGCGGTAGCACTCCATCGCGATCTGTCCGCCCATGGAGAGGCCGCCGAGGACGAAGCGGTGGACGCCGAGGTGGTCGAGGAGGGCGGCCAGGTCGGTGGCGAAGTCGGAGAGCAGCGTGACGCCCGGGACCACGCACGAGGCGCCGTAGCCGCGCAGATCGGGGGCGATGACCCGGTGCGTGGCGGAGAAGGCCGCGAGCTGCGGGGCCCACATCGTGCGGTCGAAGGGGTGGCCGTGGACGAGGACCAGGGCGGGGCCGGTCGCCTCGCCCTCGTAGCTGGTGTCCTCGTAGCCGGTCGTCAGGACCCGGCCTCCGGTGTTGATGAGTGTGGAGGGCATGTTCTTGAGGCTAGGAGCGCCAACTTCTCGGTGCAATAAGATCTTTGCTCTCGGTGCAATGTCGCGGAGCTGCGCGGTGGACGAGGAGAGGGACGGGTGGCGGAGGACTTCAGACGGCTCGCCGACGAGATCGCGGCGCACATCGCGGAGGGGCGGCTGCGTCCCGGCGACCGGCTGCCGCCACAGCGGATGTACGCGCGCCGGCGCCGGATCGCGCCCTCGACGGCGATCCGGGTGTACGGCGAACTGGTGCGGCGCGGCCTGGTCGTGGGCGAGGTGGGGCGCGGGACGTTCGTCCGGGCGGCGCCCCCGCTGCCCGGGTCCGCGCTCACCGAGGCGACCGGCGGTGCTCCGGTCAACCTGGAGCTCAACTACCCGGTCGTGGCAGGGCAGTCGGAGCTGATGGCACGGGAGCTCGCGGCCCTGGCCCGCCCGGACGTGCTGGGCGAGGCGACCCGGCCGACCGCTCCGGAGGGCACGCCCGGGGCACGGCGCGCCGCGGCCGCCGTGCTCGCCAGGAACGGCTGGTCCCCCGACCCGGGCCGGCTCCTCTTCGCGGGCAACGGACGCCAGGCCATCGCGGGCGCGATCTCCTCGCTGGTACCGCCCGGCGGCCGGCTCGGCGTCGAGTCGCTGACGTATCCGCTGGTCAAGACGGTCGCGGAGCGGCTGGGCGTCAGCCTTGTCCCGATCGCCCTGGACGAGGAGGGGCTACGGCCGGACGCGCTGGCCGCGGCCCACCGCTCGGCGCCGCTCGCCGCCGTGTACGTACAGCCGACCCTGCACAATCCGCTGGCCGTGACGGCGGGCGAGGCACGGCGGGCCCATCTGGCGGCGGTGCTCGACGAGTTGGGGCTCACCGCGATCGAGGACACCACCTGGGCGTTCCTCGCGCCCGATGCCCCGGCGCCGCTCGCCGCGCACGCCCCCGAGCGGACGCTGCTGGTGGACAGCCTCTCCAAGAGGCTCGCGCCCGGGCTGACCGTGGGCTACCTCGTCCCGCCCGCCGCGCATCGGGAGGCGGTGGCGCAGGCCCTGCGCTCCGGCGCGTGGACCGTGGCCGGGTTCAGCCTGGCGGCTGCGGTGCGGTGGAGCGAGGGCGGTGTCGTACGTGCGGTGGTCGAGGCCAAGCGGGCCGATGCGGCGGCGCGGCACCGGCTGGTCCGGGAGGTGCTGGACGGCTTCGACATCAGCACCGACCCGCGTGCGTACTACTGCTGGTGGCGGCTGCCCACGCGCTGGCGCGCGGAGACGTTCGTCGCCGCGGCGGCGGAGGCGGGGGTCGCGGTGACGCCCGGTTCGGCGTTCGCGGTCGGCGCGCACACGGCACCGGACGCGATCAGAGTCGGCCTGGCGTCGCCGCCGGAGGAGGTGCTGGCGGGGGCCCTGAGGCGGCTGGCCGCTGTTGCTTCGAGCACGGCGAGCGGCTGCCGGCGCAGCCGCTGAGCGGTGTCGCCTCGCTCGCGCTGCCCCGGGATGATCTCCGAGACCGACGCGATCGCGGTGCGCCCGGCTGCTCGGGGCGCCCCTGCCGCCTGATCCACTTGCCGCGTGGGCCGCGCGGGTGTCCGCTGGTGGATGGAGAAGTGCCGGATAAGTGGATGGAGCGGAAGGAGCTCTGCCATGGCTGCACACGCGGCGGTGCCGGCGCGGCACCAGAGTGCCCTCGGCGTCGCGGTCCCCGCCGTACTCGGCGTCCTCTACGGCCTCTACACGTCCTTCATTGCCCGTACGTCCGGAGAGTCGGCCGGCGCACAGTTCGCGATCGGGCTCGTCTCCTGTCTGGTGCTGGCAGGGCTCTGCTACGCCCTCGGCCGCTACCAGCACCGCCTGCCGCGAGAACTGCGCGCGGCGGCGTACGCGGTCCTGGTCGGCACCGCCGTCGGCTATCTGAACAGCCTGTCCGGCGACAGCATCCTCAACGCGATCGTGCTCTCCGTGATCATCGCGGCGGCGACGTTCTGCGTGATGTTCTACACCTTCTACGTGCACGAGGACTGACGCCTTTCTCCTTCTGCTTCTACGTGCACGAGGACCGACCCCCTGCCCCTTCGGGGTTCGCGAGGCGCGGCCGCCGGATTCGATCCGGCGGCCGCGCCTCGCCGACTCGGCCCGGACAGGGCCTTGCACGACGAGTGGCGGACGAAGCCGGTCGCGTTCCTGAGCTACGGGACGGGCGGTGGAGTGACGGGGAGACGGAGGGACGGGGAGACGGAGGGACGGGCGGCGGTCTGTGGTGCACGGGGGAGACCACGGGCCGCCGCCGTGTTCTCCTCGTGGATCAGAGCTGCTGACCTTCCCCTGTTGACCTTCCCCGCGGGGGAAGCCCCAGCATCGGCGGGACCGGGCGAGGCGCCCGGCACGAGGAAGAAAGCGGGGGACCGGAGATGGGCGGCCTGCTGACGATCGGAGCGTTCGCACGGGCCTCGCGGCTGTCAGCGAAGACCCTGCGGCGCTACGACGAACTCGGCCTGCTGCCGCTGGCCCGCGTCGACCCGTTCACGGGCTACCGCTACTACGACCAGGCGCAGCTGGAGCGCGCCCGGCTGGTGGCGTGGCTGCGGCGCGTCGGCATGCCGCTCGCCCGTATCCGGTCCGTCTGCGAGCTGTACGCGACGGACGCGGACGCGGCGGCCCGGGACATCCGCGCCTACTGGGCGCGGGTGGAGGCCGAGACCGCGGCTCGGCGCGACCTCGCGGCCTTCCTCATCGACCGGCTGTCCACCGCGGCAGCCAGGAAGCTGTGAGCTGAGCCGGCGCCCTCAGAACCGGCCCCGCGTGCGGCAGGGCCCGGCCCCGCGTGTGCGGGGCCGGGCCCTGACGGTCGAACGGGTCGGAGCGTATGGTGCCCAGGGGTCCCTTCGCGATCAGTCGAAGCGGAGGTCCGCGAGCTGGCGCTCGAAGTCCGTCACTTCGTCGGCGCCGTCCGCTTCCCGCGCCGGCCGGGCCGCCACCAGCCCGGCCAGCTCGCCGCCCGCGCGCCGGATGCGTGCGGGCAGGCCCTCGGTGTACTCGTCGCCGCCCGAGCCCCAGTCCTCCGACGCCGCGTACACGGCGGTCGGGACGACCAGCGCCCGCAGGTACGCGAAGAGCGGCCGCAGGGCGTGGTCGAGGACGAGCGAGTGGCGGGCGGTGCCGCCGGTCGCCGCGATCAGCACGGGCTTTCCGGTCAGGGCCTGCGGGTCGATCAGGTCGAAGAAGGACTTGAACAGACCGCTGTACGAGGCCGTGAAGACCGGCGTCACGGCGATCATCCCGTCCGCGTCCGACACCGCGTCGATCGCGGTGCCGAGCGCGGGCGGCGGGAAGCCCGTCACCAGGTTGTTGGCGATGGCGACGGCCAGGTCGCGCAGTTCGACGACCTCGACCTCCACCTTGCGGTCCTGCTCGGCGAGTTCGTCGCGCACCGCCTCCGCCAGCCGGTCGGCCAGCAGCCGGGTCGACGAGGGGCTGCTCAGCCCTGCCGATACGGCGACGAGCTTCAACTGCTCCATGGTCAGGCCTCCTTGTCGGCGGTGCGGCGGGCGGCGACGGCCGGGTGGACGGGTGCGTCCGGGACCCCGGCGGGCCGCAGGTTCGCGAACTCCTTGCGCAGCACCGGGACGACCTCCTCGCCGAGGATGTCGAGCTGCTCCAGGACCGTCTGCAGCGGAAGGCCCGCGTGGTCCATCAGGAACAGCTGGCGCTGGTAGTCGCCGACGGCCTCACGGAAGGTCAGGGTCCGCTCGATGACTTCCTGCGGCGAGCCGACGGTCAGCGGCGTCTGCTCGGTGAAGTCCTCCAGCGACGGGCCGTGTCCGTAGACGGGTGCGTTGTCGAAGTAGGGGCGGAACTCGCGTACCGCGTCCTGGGAGTTCTTCCGCATGAACACCTGTCCGCCGAGGCCGACGATGGCCTGGTCGGGGGTGCCGTGCCCGTAGTGCGCGTACCGCTTGCGGTACAGCTCGACCATTCGCCTGGTGTGCTCCATCGGCCAGAAGATGTTGTTGTGGAAGAAGCCGTCACCGTAGTAGGCGGCTTGTTCGGCGATCTCCGGGGAGCGGATCGAGCCGTGCCAGACGAACGGCGGGACGCCGTCCAGCGGCCGGGGCGTGGCGGTGAAGCCCTGCAGGGGTGTGCGGAACTTGCCTTCCCAGTCGACGACGTCCTCCCTCCACAACTTGTGGAGAAGGGCGTAGTTCTCGATGGCGAGCGGGATGCCCTGGCGGATGTCCTGGCCGAACCAGGGGTAGACCGGTCCGGTGTTGCCGCGGCCCATCATCAGGTCGACGCGGCCGTCGGCGAGGTGCTGGAGGTATGCGTAGTCCTCGGCGATCTTCACCGGGTCGTTGGTGGTGATCAGCGTCGTGGACGTGGACAGGATCAGGTTCTCGGTCCGCGCCGCGATGTGCCCCAGCAGGGTCGTGGGGGACGACGGCACGAACGGCGGGTTGTGGTGCTCACCGGTCGCGAAGACGTCCAGTCCGACCTCCTCGGCCTTCAGCGCGATCGCGACCGTCGCCTTGATCCGCTCGTGCTCGGTCGGGGTGCGGCCGTTGGTCGGATCGGTGGTCACGTCACCGACGGTGAAGATCCCGAACTGCATCGCGCTCGCCTCCAGCTCTCATGTGGTTGAATCTTAAACTATCACGTCGAACGAAGGCCACCGCGGTTCTATTCCACCCGTACTCTGGAGCGACGTACCCGTGACCCCGTGACCGCCCGAGGAGCCCTGGATGAGCGAGAGCGAGCGCTGGAAGGAGCGCGGCGTCGCCCTGCGCGTCTTCGTGTACGTGTTCGCGACGCATCTCTTCGCGGGCTTCATCTGGCTGCTGTTCTACGTGGGCGAGCACGCCCAGAAGTGATCGGCCCGCCCCGGTCCGGGTGCGAGGGGCCCCAGTAGAGTTCCGGTCCGTGAGCTCCGATCCCCGCCCGACCGACCCGACCGACCCGACCGACGCGACCGACCCGGCCGTCTCCGCCGTCTCCGTCGTTGGGGTCGTCGGGATCGGCGCCGACGGCTGGGCCGGGCTCCCCGACGCCTCCCGCGCCACCCTGCGCGCCGCCGACGCGATCATCGGCGGGGCGCGCCAGCTGGACCTGCTGCCGTCGGCCGAGTGCCCGGGCGAGCGCGTGACCTGGCCCTCGCCGCTGCGGCCCGCCGTGCAGGGGCTGCTCGCCGCGCACGCCGGGCGTCGCGTGGCCGTCCTCGCCAGCGGCGACCCCATGTTCTACGGGATCGGCCGCGCGCTCGCGGAGGAGCTCGGCGCGGACGCCCTGCACGTACTGCCCCACCCGTCGTCCGTGTCGTACGCCTGCGCCCGCCTCGGCTGGCCGCTGGAGGACACCGAGACCGTGACCCTGGTCGGCCGGTCCCTCGGCTCGCTCGCGGCGGCGCTGCACGACGGGCGGCGAGTGCTGGTGCTGAGCGCGGGGGCGGACACGCCGGGCGAGGTGGCGGAGCTGCTGCGGGAGCGGGGCTACGGGCCGAGCCGGATGCACGTACTGGAACAGCTGGGGTCCGTACGGGAGCGCCACGTCACCGGCACCGCGGACGGGTGGGCGCACGCCCCCGGCGACCCCCTCAACCTCGTCGCCGTCGAGTGCGTACGGTCGCCCGGCGCGCTGCGGCTCCCCGCCGTGCCCGGCCTTCCGGACGAGGCGTACGAGAACGACGGCCAGCTCACCAAGCGCCACGTGCGTGCCGCGACCCTGGCCGCGCTCGCGCCGGCGCCCGGTGAACTGCTGTGGGACATCGGCGGCGGCTCCGGGGCGATCGCGATCGAGTGGATGCGGGCGCACCGGTCGTGCCGGGCGATCACGGTGGAGCGGGACCCGGTGCGGGCCGAACGCATCGCCCGCAACGCGGAGACGCTCGGGGTGCCCGGCCTGCGCGTCGTGACCGCTGCCGCGCCGTCGGGGCTCGCCGGACTCCCCGTCCCCGACGCGGTGTTCATCGGCGGCGGGCTCACCACGCCGGGACTGCTGGACACCTGCTGGGCTGCCTTGCCGGCCGGGGGCCGGTTCGTCGCCAACACCGTGACCCTGGAGTCCGAGTCGCTGCTGGCCGACCGGTACCGGCGCCACGGGGGCGAGCTCGTGCGGCTCGCGGTGGCGCACGCCGTCCCGGTGGGCGGCTTCACCGGCTGGCGCCAGGCGATGCCCGTCACCCAGTGGTCCGTCACCAAATCCCCTCCAGGAGAAGCCTCATGACCGTCCACTTCATCGGCGCGGGCCCCGGCGCGGCCGACCTGATCACCGTGCGGGGTGCGCGGACGCTCGCGTCGTGCCGGGTCTGCCTGTACGCGGGCTCCCTCGTCCCGCGCGAACTGCTCGCCGAATGCCCGCCGGACGCGCGCCTCGTCGACACGGCCCGGCTCGACCTGGACCAGATCGTCGCCGAGATCGTCCGCGCCCACGAGGAGGGCCACGACGTCGCCCGGCTGCACTCCGGCGACCCGTCGGTCTTCAGCGCGGTGGCGGAGCAGATGCGGCGGCTGGACGCGGCGGGGATTCCGTACGAGGTCGTGCCGGGTGTGCCCGCGTTCGCGGCGGCGGCGGCCGCGCTGAAGCGGGAACTGACCGTCCCGACGGTCGGCCAGACGGTCATCCTCACCCGCATCGCCCAGCAGGCCACCCCCATGCCGGAGGGCGAGGACCTGGCGACCCTCGGCCGCAGCGGCGCGCTCCTGGTCCTCCACCTGGCGGCGCGTTACGTCGACCGCGTCGTCGCCGAGCTGCTTCCGCACTACGGCGCCGACTGCCCGGCCGCTGTCGTCGCCATGGCCAGCCGCCCTGACGAGGTGGTGCTGCGGGGCACGCTGGACGACATCGCGTCCCAGACGAAGGCTGCGGGCATCACGAAGACGGCGGTGATCATCGTCGGCCGGACGCTGGCGGCGTCGCAGTTCCGGGACAGTCACTTGTACGACCCGGCGCGCGACCGCCACGTCTGCGCCGACTAGGGCCTGTCGTTCGGATCTTGCCGGGCTCGCGTGCCCTGGCACGCACTCCCCCAGAGCTTCGCCTGGGGGGACCCCCAGCTGCGTTGTCGTCAGTCGCCAATGTCCCCCGTAGCCCTTC